>NZ_PNCZ01000027.1:0-105478 GCF_005887425.1 Pseudoalteromonas sp. S2721 | reverse complement strand
GTACTTGCATCAGGTGGTCATTACGTTAATGTGCATACTCCTGCTAACCCAAGTGGCGAACTTCGCGGTCAAATCCTTACCGACAACTACGTGTTTGTCACCTTTCCGCTAAGTGGTGAACAAGAAGTACCTGCGGTCACAACGGATGCGTCTGGCGATGGTTATGCGCTAGTGAATACCAATGATTACAGTGTTGAGTTGCAAGTGCTTACATCAGGTGTAAGCGATGCAACTGCTGCCCATATTCATACAGGCGTAGCAGGTGAAAATGGCCCTGTGTTAGCTCCACTTTTACAAGACAGTGATGATATGAATCGCTGGATGAGTAGCACAGGCTTAATGATAGACGCCGATATCTTTTCAGTTTTAGTTTCAGGCGGTCATTATGTAAACATTCATACCCCTGCAAACCCAAGCGGTGAGATACGAGGCCAAATTCAATAATTTTATAGAGTCAGAGGCCAATATTTTTGGCCTCTTTTACTTACCTTTCAAGCTCAATTAATTTCACAATAACATCCCTCGGCGTCTGAATTAATAAATTGGCTATTAAAACCCGCTCGTAAGTTTGCAATTACTAACTCAACAAAGCCATTCTGACTTGAACACGCGAGTCCTTTTGATAATGGCCCTGCATACACAAGCTGTTGATTTTCAGAAACAAGTACTGCGGCAGGTTGAGCGGGTAATATTGCAGCAACCGCAGATGTTGGTTTAAGTTTTATTACTTCAATACCTTGCTCTGCTGCATAGCTGCTAAGGCTTGTTATGTGCGGTTGTGAGCGCTCTGAGCATACACAGGTATTTTCATCAATAATGTACAAGGTATCTGTATGGGTGATGCCAAGTCCCATACTTTGTTGAAATCTAGTCAGCCAGTTAGCTGTTGCCAGCTTTTTATCTGGATCAAAGGTGCTTGCTTGTTGAGAATAAGCAAATACCAAGGCTAATGCCACAGAGGCAACCCAAAGTAGAGTTGCCATTATCAGCCATTTGCTATTTGAATTTAGCAATACCTTGCTCCAGTACATCGATACTCACATCAATTAACTGTACGCGATCGGTGAGTTTTTCAATCATCAGGTTGTCGTTGGCTTGATTAGCAATTAAGGCTTGTGAATTATCGGCAATAGCACGCGTATTACCCGCTTGATTTTGCACTACATGTGCAACCGATTGTGAGCTACTTGCAGCAACATTCACCTGCTCTGTCATCTCGGTAATTTGCAGTTTCATCTGCGAACTAATGGCCGACAACTGCTCTATAAGCGCAACACTACCCTGCATCGACTTGGTTGATGAGGCGCTGTTTTGCATCAAGCTTTCAAGCGTATTGGTTATTTTATCTGTGGTGTTTTTACTACGCGTTGCCAAGTTTCTCACTTCATCAGCCACTACCGCAAAGCCGCGGCCTTGTTCACCAGCACGTGCAGCTTCAATTGCAGCGTTAAGCGCAAGTAAATTCGTTTGCTCAGCAATTGACGAAATCTCATTAAGTAATTCTGAGATATGCGAACATGCACTCACCAGTTGGCTAATGTTTTGATCAGCCTCTTGAAGGTTATTAGCAAGCTCAGCTGTTTTGCTATCGGTATTCGCCACTTCATTGAGTGCCTCTGTAGCACTTAAATGGAGCTGTTCAAATTGTGTTTGCAGTTCATTACTTTCTTGTTCCACATGAGCAAAGCCTTCGGCGACTCGTTCACCTGACTGCGCGATATCTGCAGATAACTGCTCACGATGAAGTGCTTGCTCATGTAACTCGTCGTGTACTTCAAGCAATTGTTTAGACTGATTTTTTAAAACACTACTTTGGCTTTGAACATCACCGATCACACTTGACACAAAACCCAGTAAGCGGTTAAAGCCCGCCACGGCTTCACTGTGGGAGTCGTCTGCTCTTAAACTAATATTAATGCTGTTTTCGTCAGCCATTATTTGCTCAGTCGTTGTACTTAACGATAAGCCAGAACTACGTTCACGATGTAAGGTTTTAGCAATGTAACCCGCTACAATTGCTTCAACAATGGCATACACGGCATGAATAAGTACGGTGCTAAAATATAATCTGTCTGGGTCAAAAACGTATAAGCCTACTTCGTTAATCTGTAAAAAGTAAAAGCTCAAATGGTGAACGGCCACAAAAGCAAGTGCAGTTATAAACACGCGCCATTCAACAAACATGATCAATACGGCCATTAAAATGAAAATTTCAAAATGTACTTCAATAAGGCCGTAGCTTTGTTGGATGTGTAAAAACGAAAACATCATGCAACCGGCAGCTACAACATGAGCCGTTAATTTGCTCGTTGGGTATTGATGAAGCATCCAAAGTGGTAAAGACAGCAATAATAAACCAGTTACTACACCCGTTATCAAGGTCGAGTAGATAAAGCCTAAAACCAAAGACTCAACAAACAATAAAAGGAACAAATAAGTAAAAAGGCGGCGCACACTCGTCATAGATAAAGCCTTAATGATTAAATACTTTACAAGAATACAATTAATCGAGCCAATACGGTTCGAACCGCATCGTGGTTCACTTTATTAATTGCAATAATGCTCTAAATTGATTGGTCCCTGCTTTTTCTAGCCATTGAAATATCACACTTTCTGTACATGTAATAATAGCACCTGCAGCCAATAACTGCTTAATTGCTAACTCTTTGTGTTTTTCATTACGTGAGGCAATGGCATCTTCAACCACAAACACCTGATAGCCATTGGCAATTAAGTCTAAACAGGTTTGCAGTACACACACATGCGACTCTGTACCCGTCACCACTATTTGCTTACGATTAAAGCCAGCTAATTGGTGGTTAAATTGAATCTCTTGGCATGCGCTAAAATGTATTTTGTGATAGCAATTATTACCATTTATGAAGGGTAAAAGCTGTTCACTACTTTTACCTAACTTGGTTGGGTTTTGTTCAGTAAATAAATACGGAATGTCTAAAGCTTTAGCTGCATTTATCAACTTTTCGGTATAATTAACAGCTTGGCCAAAGTTGCTTATGACAGGCTCAAGCCCTGCTTGAAGGTCAATAATTAATAACAAGGCATGATTCTTTTGACTTATAAATGAATGACGCATAACTTTCCCTTAGGTTGCCTATTGGCTATTTATAGCACAGCTAACACTATGTTGTACCTTAATTAAACATTTACTAATTTATCTTTTCAGCTGACTCAATAACATTCATAATTGTGCTATATTTTGTTAAAAATTATATGCAAATAATAATTTAGGGTTAATCAGTCGGTGCCTAAACTTTTTCTTTTGATTTTCAATTTGCTGTTCTTCACACTCACCTTTTCAGTGAATGCACAAAACTATGCTTTGCAAATGCAGCGGATCTCTACAGATGAAGGGTTAACCCAAGGTAGTGTAACTAAAATCGTGCAAGATGATTTAGGCTTTATTTGGGTTGGCACTTATCAAGGATTAAATAGATATGACGGCTATCAAGTAGCCGCTTTTGCTGGCGAATATATGCTTGATCAACGACAGATCACTTTTATGACTAAAACCAGTGATGGCAAGATTTTTGTGAGTACTGAGTTTTCAGGTGCTTACTTCATAAACCCAAAAACACTCAGTGTCGAAAAAGTCTATTCAGGAAAACTAACCCCTGAAGATGTTTATTTTTCCCCTATTCTTGCACTCGAAGAAGATGACAGTCATTTCTTTTTCGCAATCAATCAGCACCTTTATTCTTACCATAAGCAAACCAAAAAGTTTTTGCATGAGTTTTCAATCGATAAGCAAGATGACTTTATTCGTGCTTTAGCTCTGCATGATAATTTTTTATACATTGGAACAACCGCAGGACTTTTTTCAAAAAACTTAGTGGATGATCATGTTTCTCGTATTGAGCTTGCTGATGAAAATAAATTAAATAACGATAATAAAAACGCAAAATTTTTGCATCTGGATCCTCAATTAGGTCTGTTAGTTGGTACAGTCGAAGGAATGTACAACATTCCATTTAATGCAGATAAACTTCTCGCAGTAGATAAAACCAAACTATTGGTTCCTGAATTAAATATTTGGGATTTCGCATCTAGTAAATTTGGTGAGTATATTGTCACTGAAAAAGGCTTATTCGAATTTAATAGGGAAACTCTATCCGCCGAATTTATTTTGAGCTATGAGCAAAGTAAATTTTTAATGACCGACAATACAATTGTCGACGTGATGATTGATAAAACAGGATTGCTATGGCTTGCATCTCGTTCGCAGGGAGTTTTTACATGGTCCACCTTAGCAAGGCGTTTTAAGCATATCGAATCAACGTCTACTTCTGGTAATGTCAACAATAGTGTTTGGGCGGTATTGCAAGACAGCGAAAACATTATTTGGATCGGCACCGAAAATGGCATGCTGAAGTATAACCAATTAACAAACTCCATCAGCCCTTACCTAGTTAATGAAGATATAAAAGCCTTTCATGGAGAACATGCTGTATATGGCATTGCACAGGCAGAAATAGAACCATCTGAACGCTTTCTGTGGCTTATGAAGTACAGAGGCTTAGCGCTCTTTGATAAGATCAGCGGTGATTTAGTGCCTTTAAAAGGCACTAAAGAAGTGATTAATATATTAGAAAATGAGCCTAGTTGGGGCTTTCATGCTTTAGGCTCAGATCAATTTGCATTTATTACTCAAGAAAATTTTTATCGCTACAATGGTAAAACAGGTGAATTACGAACTATTAAGGGACTAAAAGAACAAGTCGATATTATCAATGCGCACTCTTTTTTAAAGCCACTCTCGAGTCACCCTAACGACTATTTGTTAAGTATGTCTGGCCATTTGTATCGTTATAATGAGCAAACTGAAAAGTTGACACTTGTTTATCAAGTCGAAAACTTCAATCCACTCACATTTTCTGTGATTGATGATTGGGTTATTGACCACAATGATACACTTTGGCTGGCTTCATCTAACGAAGGGTTAATTGCTGTTGACTCTCACTCCTACGCTGTTAAACATCGCTTAGGCACTCAATCTGGTCTCAATGCAAAATCAGTGTATGGCTTACAAATCGACCGCTTTGGTTTTTTATGGGCTAGTTCGCAAAATGGCCTGTATAGAATTGATTTAAGTTCAAGAAGTGTCAATTCGTATTTTATCCGTGATGGCCTTTCAGCTAATGAGTTTAATGTTGATGCCGATGCAACGCTAGACAATGGCCAAATTGGCTTTGGTTCGACAAGGGGCTTATTGTTAATCGCACCTGAAGACTTTTTAACTTCACCAACAGAATTAGATGCGATAAATACTGAAATTACTCATGTTTCTTTGCTCTCTCGCGAGCTGAACTATCATCCATACAAATATATCAATAACCCTCTTCAAATGACTGCTGAAGACATCGGTCTTGAGGTTAGCTTTTCTAACTTTGATACTATCAATAAGGATAAAACAACTTATAAAGTAACTTTAGAGGGACCAACGTCATTAAATTACGACAAATTAACCACTAACAAAGTATTTTTTACCAAGCTACCTCCCGGACAATATATCTTGTCTGTTGCTTCTAACTCCGAGAGCTCCAAAGTCAGTTCAGCAACAAGACAATTACAGTTTAATATTGCCTATGCACCTTGGTCTTCACCAGTTGCTATAACAGGTTATGTGCTGCTCATTTTTGCCATACTCTTTTTCTTTTTTTGGCAGTACAGAGCACGTCAACAAGTACTGAATAAAGCGCATGCTGATGTTGTTAAATCGCAACAACAAACTGAATTAGCACTGAGCAGTAACAAAAGTGGGGTATGGGAAGCCAATTTAAGCCAGCAAACGCTTTTAAATAATCGCTTTGTGACAGAGCTGGGTTACCACAAGAGTAACGAGAGTTTAGCCCTCATTGAGTTCCTTGATTTTATTCATCCAGCAGACCGTAGTGCCTACTTAAACCATTGGAATGCCTTTGCAAAACAATCAAATCAAGAACAATGGAATATCACCTACCGTTTAAATCATCAAAATGGTAAGTGGTTATGGTATCAGGACATTGGCCGTGTCGTCGAAGTTGATGAAGCAAATAAGCCAATAAAAGTAACAGGTATCTATACCAACATTACCGAACAAAGAGCAAATGCACTACAAGCAAGTGTGCTCGGTGAAGCTTTCAGCCAGATAAATGACTGGCTTTTAATTTTAGACAGCCAGTTAAAACCATTTTCAGCAAATACAAGCTTCAGTGATACATTTGCTATTACAGGCAATATAACTGATCTAACAATTAAGGACTTTGTTCGCACAATAGGTAGGGCTCAGTTCTTAAGATACATCAATGTGTTAAAAACATTAAAACCAAAACAAAACTGGAAAACAGAAGCTTATATACACACTCAAAAAAATCCATCCCACCCTGTTCATATCAGTGTTACTGCAGTTGCGAAAGATAATCAAGCGATTAGTCATTATGTGATTGTAATTTCAGATCTTACAGAACAAAAGCGTGCTGAAGATGAGTTACGTTATTTAGCGAATTACGATCCATTAACGGGCTTACCAAATCGTTCATTAATGCATTCAAAAATCAATAATTGTATAAATCATTCTAAAAAGCATAACAAGTTAGCAGCCTTGTTATTTATTGATTTAGATAAATTTAAGCCAGTGAATGACTCTTTTGGCCATGCTGTTGGTGACCAATTGCTGTGCAATATTACGCAACGTGTAAGTTTACTTTTACCTAATAATGCAACGGTTGGTAGACAAAGTGGCGATGAGTTTTTAGTGTTAGTCAAAGATCTTCATTCGCCTCAAACGTTGAGCGAATTAGTTAAGCAACTTACACAAGAATTAGCAAATAAAGTCATTATTGACGATTTTTCTATCAATATTTCAGCCAGTATTGGGGTTGCACTCTATCCTTTTGATGCTAAAACAGCTGATGAGTTAATACGCAATTCTGATATTGCCATGATGCATGCCAAACAATCTGGGCGAAACAATTTCAAATACTTTACCGAGCAGATGAATAACCAGCTCACTAAAAAGTTATTACTCGAAAATGCGTTAAAAGATGCCTTTAAAGATGATGAGCTTTTTAATAATTATCAGCCAATTGTTAATGCTAAAACGAAGCAAATTAATGGTGTTGAATTATTAATGCGCTGGAAGACAGAACAAGGTTTTATTTCACCTGCTGAGTTTATCCCTATTGCAGAAGAAATTGGTTTAATCGATGTACTTACAGAACAGGCTTTAAATCGAGCTTTAACAGAATTGCAGCCAATTTTAAGATCAAACCCTCGTTTTTACCTTTCTTTAAATGTATCGCCAACGCACATATTAAAGGCGAACTTAACCGAAAGACTCTTGTTGATCCTGAATAATTTTCGCATTAAGCCTGCGCAATTGCGCTTAGAGATTACTGAAAACACATTACTAGAAGACAAAGATAAAGCCTCAAAGCAGCTACGAAAGTTAAAAAATGCGGGTTTTAAACTATTACTTGATGACTTTGGTACCGGATATTCTTCACTGACTTACCTCAGTCAGTTTCCAATTGACGTCATTAAAATAGACCAAAGTTTTGTGCGCAATATTGGGCATGATCGAAGTAACGAATCAATTATCAAAACAATCCATGCGTTATCCGCTAATTTAGGCCTTTATTGTATTGCCGAAGGCGTTGAAACTATTGAGCAAATTAAATTTTTACAACACATGGGCTGTGATGACTTTCAAGGTTACTACTTTGCAAAACCTATGCTTTCTGAAGACCTACTTGCAGAACAAAACTTGCAATCTATTGTTGCTCGTTTAAAAGAGCTTTAAGCCATTTGTTTAAACACGCATATAATTGGTCTTTATTAATTGGCTTTGAGATAAAATCATCCATGCCAGCAACAAGGCAACGCTGCTGATCCTCTTCAAATGCATTCGCAGTGATGGCAATGATTATAGCCTGACCATACAAGTGCGGGTTCTGTTTTATTTCTTTTGTACATTGATAGCCATCCATATTTGGCATTTGGCAGTCCATAAGGATAATATCAGCTTGATAACTCTGCAGTATCTCAAGTGCTTCAAGGCCGTCATTTGCTTGTTTGAGATTACACTGAGTGGAACGCAGCATCTTTTTCAATACAATTTGATTAACAGGGTTATCTTCAACTAGTAAGATATTCAAACCTGCTAATTGGGGCGTCGCAGTACTTTGGTTATCCACTGAGGCTGAATTACTAATAATTACAGGCATCGTGATGGTGAACTCACTACCAACGCCTTCTTGACTTGTTAGCTTAAGCTCCCCTGCCATTAACTCAATAATTCGCTTACTAATGGTTAGCCCAAGTCCCGTTCCGCCATATTTACGTGTGGTAGAAATGTCGGCTTGAGTAAACTCGGTAAACAGTTTTGCCTGCTGCTCACTTGAAATCCCGATGCCTGTATCACGAATGCTGATCTGCATTCGGTCATTAACCATAGTACAGCTCATGGTAATGTCGCCCGACTCTGTGAACTTGCCGGCATTACTCAAGATATTATTTATAACTTGGCTAAACCTTAAAGGATCTAAACTGATACAACTTGGTACAGAGTCACTAATGTTAAGCTTAAATGTCACCCCTTTTTTTACGCTTGTACTACTAAACACCTTGGCAATTTGTTCAAGTAACTTAGTTATTTCAACTGCACGATACTCTAACTTTAAAGCACCCGCCTCTATTTTGGAGAAATCTAAAATATCATTTAAAATCAGCAGTAAGTTATTCGCACTTTGATGGATCATCACTAATTCTTCGTGTTCTTCTTCTGCTAAATCTTTATTATCTAGTAACAGCTGAGTCATCCCTAAAATACCATTTAGCGGAGTTCGAATTTCGTGACTCATATTAGCCAAAAACTGAGATTTAGTGCGGTTAGCATTATTTGCAGCCCTTACTGCTTCAACCAACTCATTGGTTTTATCATCAACCTGTTTTTCTAGTTGTGCATTAAAGTCTTTCAGTCTTACGTTTAGTAATTCATTTTCGTGGTTCGCTTGATGTAGACGATTGAAGCTCATTGCGAGCTTATTCGCAAGGCTCGAAAATTGTGATTGCAAGCGGCTCACTTCTAACCAAGTTTGCGGTAAATACGTGTCAGTATCAGCATTTTCTGGCTCAAATTTATCAATTTGTTCAGCAAGTTTGCGTATCGGTGTTGTAAGCCAACGACTTAGTTGAGTGATAAAAACGCTTGTTAGTAAAATAATAAAAATGATCATAACCAATGATTGTCCCCATGCATTTACAGCGACATCATTCGCATGTTTTCGGTTTAGCATGGTCATAACCATCCAATTATGGTCAGCTAAGCGCGCTTGCTTAGCATAATATTGCTGCTCATTTTGTGCATCAAATATGATAAAACGCTCTTCATTCGCAAATGAATCAATCTCTTCATTGCTTAGTTGTTGCATCTCTTTAAAATCATCGATGGTGCTAAACACAACTTTATTAGCCGCATCGAGTATTAGTAAATCACCTTGATGACTAAATAAACTTGGACGTAAACTAGCAAAGTAATCAAACATCAGCGAGCCTTCGACCACGCCAGTAAACGTATCCTCAATATAAATAGGCGCTGAAACCGCAACAATGGGCAGAGAACCAAAACCACGCCCTTTAAAAATAGTCGAGATATAACCCTGCTTATTGGACGGTGCATGAATAAAGTAATCACGATCTGAAACATTTGCGCGAATGTTTGACTGCTGCAAACTTACAGCTAATGATTGGGGGTAAAAATGAGTAACATCTGCAAAAGCATCAGTGATGATTTGAGTTCTAAAATCTGGGTACAGATTAGCCATATTCTCAAGTGCAACCTGTTTGGGTAGCCCATGAGCAATACTTTTTGCGGTTAGAACCACTCCTTTTTTATGGTGCTCTAAATGCGAATCGATAACTCGCGCTATTTCATTCG
This sequence comes from Pseudoalteromonas sp. S2721, assembly GCF_005887425.1. Classification (NCBI taxonomy): domain Bacteria; kingdom Pseudomonadati; phylum Pseudomonadota; class Gammaproteobacteria; order Alteromonadales; family Pseudoalteromonadaceae; genus Pseudoalteromonas; species Pseudoalteromonas sp. S2721. Next base: position 95,544 of record NZ_PNCZ01000027.1, on the reverse strand, counting down.
CTTTTTCATTAAGTTGAGCGTTAACCTCATACTCTATGCGAGCATAGTGATTGTTAGTTAAAACAATTGAAGTGAGTATTACCACTAAAATGACTAACAAGCTAACCACGTAATTAAGTATTTTATCCAATGAGGAATAATATTTGTGCCAAGAGTATCGACTAAAGAAAAAGCTTAATAAATCTATTACAGACAAGTAAATAACTGCATTTAAACAGTACTTAGCCAATGCTATCAACAGAGTGAGTGTGGGTAATGCTAAAAAATAGTGCCCAAATACCCAAAGAATGGGTGAACCTATAACAAACCAAAAAAGCATCCCTCTTAAAAAGACAGGACGCGCCTTAGACAGGCAATATAATTGTAAAAATACAAGCTCTAAGGCAAAAACAATGGATGGCCAAGCATGGCCCCAGCGATAGAATATGAAGCCAGTACTAATGATAAAGGTGATAATTGCATAGCGCCAACCGAGTAAAAGCAGGCTTAAAATGACAAAAAATTGCCCTAGCAGAAACTCAGAGCTATCCAAAAAAAATACTGGCAATAAATTAACTAGACCTGCAATGCAACCAAGCAACAGCGCAGCTAAAAAGTTAATATAAAATGGCTTATTTTGAAGCAAAAAAGGCATCCTAACACCCTAGCGATACCTTTAAATTAAAAGAAAATTAAACATTTTGCCACTTTAATTAACATAATGGCATTCATGACTTTCGATTTGTAAAACACTTTTGTTTACTTTAAAGCGTGAAAGCAATAGCTGTTCTACTTTAAGTCGACACGCCTCATCATGCTTTTCCACGGTACAATGCTGCTTTAACACCACATGTGCTCCCACAACAATATCTTTGTCTTGGCGCATTACCGTTACATTATGCACATTTTGAACGTGTTCTATTGATGCAATACTTTGCTCAATAGCTGCTACATCAGGAAGCTTACTACGGTTTTCCAGTAACCCTTTAATACAGCGAATAATCACTTTAACCCCAGTGAACAATACAAAGATCGCTATGAGCATACTCGAAATAATATCGATTTCTGCCCACCCGGTTAAGTAGATTAAAATTCCAGCAAAGAAAGTAGAAACTGTCGAAATTAAGTCAAAGAACGAATGGAGAAATACCGCATATACATTAATGCTTGCCTTACGCCCTTTATACAAAACCCATGCAGCTGCGCCATGAAACAAAAATCCAATAGCAGATATAACTGACATCAAATAGCTATTGATTTGTAGTTCATGCCCATCACTGTGATGGAAATAACGTTCTCCACCTTCGTAAAGAATAACTAAGCTAATGCTTAAGTACAAAACACCATTGATCAAGCCACCGGTCAGTTCAGCTCGTTGGTAACCATCGTTAAAGTTTTTTGCAAAGTAAATCGCCATGCTTGAAGCAATAAGTGCAATAAATAAAGAACTGTTATGAACAAACAAATGCCCAGCATCAGCAAGTACAGCAAGCGAATTAGAATAATAGGCACCAATGATCTGAATAACCATAAACGAGCACGTTATGGCTAAAGCAATTAACAAGCGGCGTCTAGAAGCTTGATGTGTTGTAATATCTGTCATGAAGAAGTGGAAAACCTATTCGCTGGAGATGGAAATGATATAAAGTCGCAATTGTAATACGTGACGCAGCTAAACGCACTAAAAAGTTATGAAAGGCGGCCAAAAACCTAGCCTCGACCGCCTCTTGTAAGGTAATGCTATTGTTTCACTCTTATAAAGGGGCTAATCATTCCAGTAAAGAAAATCCCGCCTAATAGCCACCATAATGTATAGTCAGATTCTGTCTGTTTACCTTGTTCAACCTGTTCGAGTTTTTGGCCACTCACTTGCTGGCTAGCAGAACTTACACTGTTGACAAGTTCTGGTGCCGCTTGCCCAGGTACTAAAGGAGCAAGACCTAAGCCAGCATTTTGCTCTTTTACGAATTCGGTAAATGTTTCATTGTCTGTAACTACATCATGTTGATTAGCAATTTCAGTGTAGGTTTCAAGCATTTTTTTCAGTGTCTCGGCATCAGCTTGCCAATAACCTTTGCGAACAGCCTCTAACATTCGCTCAATGATTTGTGCTAATGCTTCAGCGTTATGTTGCTCAAAGAATTCGCGCATTTGCATATCGTATTTATCATCCACATACACTGCAAAGAATTCTTGCCATTGATCATCTCTTACCGCGTCGGGGGTCATAACTTCCCAGCCCCACATGTTGTTCATACGGTCTAAAATAGCAGTAGCCCCAGCATAACCTGAATCTTGCATCGCTTTAATCCAGCGAGGGTGAAAATAACGACTGCGCATCTCGTTACTGATAAACTGATCTAAAGTTTGAATTTTCTCCTGCCCCTTACGGCGCAAATTAGAGACATACATTTGTGGTGTTTTACCATCAATATTACGAACCGCTAGGCCAATGCCACCAAAATATTGGAACGGATCATCATTTGTCATGAGTGCATAAAGGTTACTTGAACGAGAAAACACCACCCCATCAGTGCCCGACAACACCTTTTTGTATAGCCCTGTTTCTGATAAATTTTCGCTCCAGCGAGCCTCATCTTTACCAAAACCAAAGCCCATTCGATCTAAATACAAATTAGCCAGCTTACTATCATTTTCCCAGCTATCAGAGTCAAGCGCTCCTCCCGCAAGCCCTGTACCGTATGCTCCACTTTCATTAGAAAAAATACGTACAGAAGATAAGTAATCTGCATCTTCTTCACTTTTACCTTCCTCTAATAGTGTTTGCTTGAGGGTCATTGAATGACGATAAACAAAGTTATTATCTTCTTTCATCTTTGCCACTTTATCTATTGCCTCAGCAATCCATAGCATGACATTAGGAAATGCATCACGGTACAAGCCTGTCGCAGAGACCACTACATCAATACGTGGCCTGCCAAGCTCTGAGTATGGGATCACTTCTGTGCCAACAATGTTGCCCTGATTATTCCACTTCGGCTTTATCCCCATTGCATGGAGAATTTGTGCTTCTAACGCACCTTGATGACGCATTGTTTCAAGTGACCAAAGTGAAAAAGCAAGCTTCTGTGGGTAGCGGCCATGTTCCGCTTGATACTGCTGTACAGTTTGTTCAAGCATCTTAACCCCCGCCTGATAAGCTTCTTTTGAAGGTACTTTCGCTGGGTTAAAGCCAATTAAGTTTCGACCTGTTGGTACAGCCGCCGGATTACGAATAGGGTCATTACCGTGGCTTACTGGTATATACTGACCATTTAAACCATTTAGCAAACCGGTGATTTCTTCACTTTTGTGAAAGTTTTGCCAGTACTCTTTTGCTGTCGCAATATCACTTTGTAACGACTCAGGGATGGCTAAGTTACTATTTTCACCCAGCACTCGCGCTAGTAACTGAAATCCTTCTAATGCCTCTAACTTTACAACCTTACGTTCGTCTTCACGTTCAGACTCGCCAATAGCAATACCGGTTTCTCGCTCAAATTCACCTGCATGTTTAGTGAAATCATCACCAAGCATTTGCAAAATAGTACTGTAAAGATGGGCATTGATTGGTAGCTCACCAAAAATATGAACTCCCAGCGGCTGGCTCATCTGTGCCAGTGTGTTCAAGTGATCTTGTAAGACGGTAATCTTGTCAGCAAATTGAGCAGCTAAAGTAGCTTCATCAAGATCAAGGTCTTTTAACATATTCAATTGCTTAGCAAGCTTAATTATTTCTTGCTGCGTATTTGATTTTGTTTGCCCTTCATCCAACATTAAATAGTTGGTGATCAGTTCGTTTAATTTTGCCACTTCAGTGTATAGCCCTGCTTTTGCAAAGCCTGGGGTTAAGTGACTGATCATAGTGGCACGACCACGACGCTTTGCCTGCATCGCTTCACCGACATTATCAATAATGTACGGATAGAAAACAGGAATATTGCCTATCGCTAAGTTTGGCGCATCATAAACCGATAAGCCTCGCTCTTTACCACTTAGCCACTCTTGTGAACCATGAGTACCTAAATGCACCACCGCATCAGCATTAAAAACATCACGTGCGTATAGATAAATAGCTAAGTAACTATGATTGATGACCGATTTAGTACTGTGATACTGGGCAGCATGCTGCTTTGCCGTTTCACCACGCACACCTTGAGGAAGTACAATCATGTTACCCAGTTCCATGCGCGGAATGACAAACATCATTTCGCCATTGTGCATACGCAACATACCGCTTTCACTTGGTTGGCCATATTTATCAATAATTGGCTGAGTGACATCCTGAGGCAGGCTATCAAACCAAGTTTGATAGATACTTAGCGGTAAATAATCTGCGAGTCCGAGTTTTACCAAAGCCTCAGCATCTTCACCACGATAATAAGGACGAAGCAACTTACCCGCTTGCTCAACTAACGTGGCTGTATCCGTTTGCTTTACTTGGTAACCCTTCTCGTTCATCGCTTTTGCGATGTTAGCAATCGAACTTGGTACATCTAAAAATGCAGCGCCAATATTCTTTTCACCCGGCGGGTAGTTCCATATAAAAGTGGCGACTTTTTTATCTGTGTTTTTAATGTGCGCTAAATTGGCATGATTAAATGCCCGTTCAACCAACGCATTAAGTTGTGCTTGCATTGCCACCTTACTGCCCTTTTCATTGGCAGCAATAATAATTGGGTCGGTACTACCCGTATCTTCTGGCATTACAAGAAAGAACGGAGTGAGTGCTGGTGATACACCCGCATGATCTTCTTTAAAAGCCTGTTCATCGCCTTCGGTATAGTTAAGTGCATGAATAACAGGCACACCAATTTGCATAAACTCTGCGCGGCGTTTCTCAACATAGTGTAATGAACGATAGTTAATGATTAAATCTACCCGTGAACCGGTTTCATCACTGAGTAACTCTGAGTAGGTTAATGCTTCGTCATTGCCTTCAAAGAAAAACGCCAATGCTTTCGCCCCTTTGTTCTGAAGACCAGTAATTAATGCATCAACTATTTGTTGCTGTTCATAATCAATGACTGAACGATGAATCGCTATCGCTATAACTGGTTGAGAAGGCTTAGCATCTAACCAATTAAAAAACTGTGTTTCATCAGCACTAACATGGCCGTCAAACTCAGGATGATATAAACCAACGTTTGGAATGACTTTAACTGGCTCTGCTGGCACACCTGAGAGTTTAAAAATGGCATTTGCAATATATAGCATCATATTACGATAATTATCGCGCCCAGCATTATTGTAATAACCACCAAGGTGAATATGTTGCAGCTCAGATAAACCGCTATTCATTGCTGAGTTATCCATATCACCGAGTGAGATAACTGGCACATTGGGGTACTCAGTTAAATATGGCTGATACTTAGCAAACATATATTTTGAAAGCGCAGGGTTGATACCATCCAACAAAATCAGCTCAGCATTTTGCCAAGCTTGTTTAATCTCTTCGTCTGTTTTGCCTTTAGTACTAAAATTAGTAAAGGTGAACGGTTGATCTTCAGCAAGGCTTGTTAGCAATGCCCCTTTCGATTTAGCCACATGACCCGACATCATTATAAGCACTTCAGGCTTTTGTGCTGCATGTGAAATCAGTGCGCTCAATAAAAGCAGCGCATACATTATTATTCTTATCATTGTGTATTCTCTTGTTTGCCCGTTGCTGAGCCATCACTTTCGGGGACATATACAAAGCTACCGTCAGCCATTTTATAAGCCACACCAGCGCGCATGCCCTCGCCAGAACCGATTTCACCGTTAGATTTATATTGTTTAATTTCTTTGCCTTCTTTAACAATTACTTCCATATTTGGCTCACCGGCATTTTTAACAACAGTCACGTTTTCTGCCGTAAAAGGGCTGAGTGGGTTTTGTGCAATTGCAATAAGAAGTGCAGCAATAATCACCAGAAATACATCAACCAGATTAACGGCACTGACAATTGGGTTTAACTCTTCATCTTCGTCTAAAAAGCGCATGTTATTGCCCTCTTAATTTACGAATATTGATAAGTTCTTGAGCGCACCAACGTTTTTTAACCGAAGCTGGCCAAAACGTTAGGGTCGAAATAACCAAGCCCCAAATAACCGCTGCAAAGGCAATGATTAAATTTTCGCTGATCCCCTGAATGTTGCCATCGGCAAGGGCTTTTAATGCAGGTCCCATTGGGATCATCGTCGCAATTAGTCCAAGCATAGGTGCAATACGGGTAACAACTCTAAGTACTTCTAGTTGTTTTAACGCAAACACTTCAAGCTCATCCTCAGATGCAGTTGGATTCGCTACATAGTAATTATGGACATAAAAGCCTCTGTAATTCGTGGCCGTTTTAGTATCGATATCTCGCTGATAAGCAAGCTGATTTTTTCTTCTGATTAGATATTCAGATACAAACCTCCCTGCTGCGAAAAACGCATAAACAAAGAGCACTGCAATCACTAAAATCACAGGTGCCATTAGAAGAGCTGACACATCAGCCATAAGTTGTTCGATTATTTGGATATTCACATTATTGCCCCAGTAAATTTGACGGGCTCAAATGTACGTGAAAACACACACCATTACAATAATGCAAATAGGAACAATTTGCATTTATATTGATCTTTATAAAAATAGGCGTATTATTCTGGCAAAAATTAAACAGTTCTCTGTACACAAATAATATAAAGCTCCAAAGGAAACCAATAATGCGCCTAGCTAAAACACATTCTTTACGCATTTTAATCGCTGCGACTCTTGCAGCTTCTGCAACACCTAGCATTGCTGATGAATCAATCAAAGCTGACGATTTAGAAGTAATTGTTGTTAGTGGCTCGCGTACTGAAAAACCATTAAAAGATGTTGCTGCGAGTATTTCTGTAATCACAAGTGACGATATTGAAAAACAAGTTGTTACTGATATGAGTCAATTATTCTTATATGACCCAAGTATTCAGGTAACTGGCCGTGTTGGCGGTGCACAAAACATTCAAGTACGAGGTATGGGTTCTGATCGTATTCTGATGATTAAAGACGGCATGCGAATGAACGAAGGCTACGGTGCAAACGGCTTGAACGATATTGTGGGTCGTGGCTTTATTGATACCGATACTTTAAAGCAGGTAGAAGTAGCAAAGGGTGCTGCATCTTCGCTTTATGGCTCAGATGCACTGGGCGGAATCGTGGTGTTTACAACTAAAGATGCAAGCGACTATTTACAAGGCGGTGAGCAGTTTGGCGGCCGTGTGAAATTAGGTTACAGCGACTTAGATGATCAAACCAGTTTAGGTGCAACACTGTATGCTCAGCATGGTAACTTTGATCACCTATTAAGTGTAACCGCTCGTGATGGCGAGGAAGAGCAAAATAAACACCAAAGCAATGCGCCATTCGAAATTGATTCACAAAGCCTTCTTTACAAACTTAAATACAACATAAACGATAAAGATTACATTAACTTCTCTGCTGATCTGTGGCGCCAAGATGTCAATGGCGACAGTGCTGATGGCCTACTTACCTATTTCCGTGGCTTAGCAGAATATGGCTACAATATTGCCACCGAAAACACGCAAACCGAAAAAGACAGCGACTCATATCGCTTTAGTTACAACAATAATTCAGCCAATCGCTTATGGGATAGCGCTCAGTTTAACCTTTACTACACTAATAACCGCCAAGACGACCAAGAATATGCGTTATTAGACATCAATGCGCCAATGTTTGGTACCGTTGAAATGCGTGACATGTGGAAAACAGGCACCTATGAGCAAACAACCTATGGCCTGATCTCCCATGCTAGTAAAGCCTTAAACAAACAACACACTCTTGGTTATGGTATTGATGTTGAAACAACCGAAAGCTTACGCACTGTGCATGAATATCGTGAAGTTGAAGGCGAAACAACCAAAGACGATACCACCAATAAGTTCCCTAAAAATGATACTCTTCGTGCTGGTTTATTCATCAATGACGAAATCTCATTACTAAACGACAAACTGGTTGTAACGCCAGGTGTTCGTTTTGATTATTACAGTATGGATCCAAACGGCGCTTTAAAAACAGATGGTGAAGAATACGCTAAAATTGATGAAAGCAACCTCTCATTTAATTTAGGTGGCTTATATTATATCAATGATATGTTGAGCGCTTATGCGCAATACGGGCAAGGCTTTAAAGTACCTGCTTATGACCTAGCTTACATTGAGCATTATAACCAACCTACCGCTGAATACATTTATGAAGTATTACCTGCGGATGATTTAGATCCAGAGAAAAGCGATACTTTCGAGCTTGGTTTACGTGGCCACATAGGCGATTTTATTGTTACAGCAGCGGTATTCCACAATAAGTTTGATGACTTTTTAGCAACCGAATTAATAGATCGTGAAACTGTATTTAATGACGACGGCTCATTTGGATATATCCACGATAAATATCAGTATCAGAACATTGACTCAGTAACCATCAAAGGCGCAGAGTTTTCAACAACTTACTATGCAACAGATGCTATTTCTGTGTTTTTGAATGCAAGTTATCAAGACGGTAAAAATGACGAAACCGATGAATACATCAGCTCAATCAACCCTCTATCAGGTAACTTGGGTGTGAGCTTCCAAGGTGACACATTGGGTAGTGATTTAATCGTTAACTTTGCTAAAAAAATGACCAAAGTGAACGAAGGCAATTACGAAACACCAGGCTATGGTACGGTTGATTGGTTAGCACGAGCAAGCATTGGTCAAGCTAATCTAAACTTAGCTATTCGCAACTTGTTCGACAAAACTTATTATCAGCATGGCAGCCTTGCGAACCACTCTGCATCAGATAGCTTAGAAGGGCTCGAAAGTTCTGGTCGTAGTATTTCTGCAAGCATTAGTTATAGCTTCTAATTAGTTTTTAAAACCTTGTCGAGTGCAGCAATGCACTCGACTTATGGCATTAATTTTTTTGCCTGTACACTTTTGGCGACATGCCATACCAGCGATGAAATGCATGATGAAATGCACTAATTTCAGAGTAGCCACATAAAAAGGCTATTTCTGTGACTGATAAGTCTGTTTCGTTTAACAATGACACACTTTTTAGCTGTCTTAATCTTGCCAATTCTTTACTAAAATTTGTGCCCTCTTTTGCAAGACGTCGTTGCAGCGTTTTTTCACTCATATTAAGTGCTTTTGCCATTGCTTTATTGGTGGTTTGGCCTTGAATTAAATGCTCTTCAAGTAAAATTCTCAGCACCTGCGTCACATTCGTTTGCGTCACCAGTTTCATCTGGCTTGATAACACAGGTTCACTATCGGTATTTTCGCTAAAAAATAGGCTATGGGTCGTAGCGCCGTATTCAATTTTGCAATTAAAGTGCGCATTAATCTCACTATGAGGCTCTTTACGTTGCAAGCAAATTCGCGTTGGGTGCCAATCTTTTCCCTTCACAGTGCGCGCTATTTTCACACAAAACGCCATGGGTGCCTCGTAGCTTAGCAGTGACATATCCCGCTCACCATCACTAAAGTTAAAGCGAAGTTCATACTCACTACCGTGATCGATCAAAGACACATTATGTGTATCGCCCATCAATTTTTGATAACGCAATATCAACCGAAAAGCACTCAATAGCTGTGTTGACTGAATAATAGCCATACCTACTACCGGAATAGCCCGTACATTCATGTTACTGCCAACATAAAGACCTAAATGCGTGTTTGGTAACATCGCTTGCGCCTGCTTCCAAAGCATACTGACACTCGCTTGCGGGTATCGGGCTGTTTGGCTACTTAATTCTGCTAAAGGAATATTTGCCGCTGCAAACAACTCATTAATTGGTAAGCCCTGCCATTTAAACGACTCAGCCATAGCACGAAGCCACCAGCTTGATAAGGTTCTCATGCGCGTCCTAAACAAACAATTTAATGACCTATACTATCAAGTAAATAAAAGAATAAAAGCCTATTGTTAACCTGTAATTAACAACGGAGACAACAATATGGGCACTGTAGCAAGTAAACGCGAGTTCGCGAGCTTTAAAGAGTTTTACCCTTACTACTTACAAGAACATAAAAATAAAGTCTGTCGACGCTTACACTTCTTTGGCAGTTGGGTTGTTTTGGCTATTTTGTTTACCGCTATTTATCAGCAGCAATATAGCTGGTTAATTTTATGCCCTGTTGTGGGCTATGGCTTTGCTTGGGTTGGTCATTTCTTTTTTGAGAAAAATCGCCCCGCTACTTTTACACACCCTTTTTATAGCTTTATTGGTGATTGGGTGATGTTTAAAGACATTATTATTCGCAAAGTACCATTTTAGGAAAACACCATGACCATGAAACACACAGTATCAGAACAAGAATGGCAAGCCCGTGTTGAGCTCGCTGCCGCGTATCGCCTAGTGGCTTTATATGGCTGGGATGATTTAATTTTTACCCATATTTCAATGCGCGTTCCCGGCACAGACAACGAGTTTTTGATAAACCCGTATGGCATGATGTTTCACGAAATTACCGCATCAAGTCTTATCAAAGTAGATCAACAATGTAATAAGCTGCATGACAGCGAATACCCAGTTAACCCTGCGGGGTTTAATATTCATAGCTGTATTCATATGGCGCGTGATGATGCCCATTGCATTATTCACACCCACTCACTCAATGGCACGGCAGTGTCTGCCAACAAAGACGGCTTATTGCCTATCTCTCAGCAAGCTGTTGTTGTGCACTCAGGTCTGGGTTATCACGACTACGAAGGTATTGCTCTTAATCCTGCAGAACAAGACCGTTTAGTGAATGACCTAGGTTCTAATAACTTTTTAATGCTACGTAATCATGGCCTATTAACTGTGGGTAAAACGGTCGCTGATGCATTTTTGTTTATGTATGTTTTTGAAGCGGCATGCGCTGTACAAACTCGTACGTCACAAAATACCGAACAACTCGTACAAGTACCTAGCGCGATTATTGATGGTATCAAAGGGCAAACTGAGGTTGCTACAAAGGGATTGGGTGGCGCAATTGCTTGGCCTGCCCTGCTGCGCTTACTCGACAATAAAAGCCCGGGTTACGATCAATAAGGATACACCATGCAAATTGATATCATGACTAAAATAGTGCTGCCTTTAGCACTATTTATCATCATGTTTGGCATGGGGTTAGGGCTTAAAAAGCAAGACTTCGGGGCATTATTTATTAGCCCCAAAGCACTTTCAATAGGCTTAAGCTGCCAACTACTGTTATTGCCAAGCGTTGCGTTTTTAATAGCAATGAGTTTTACCCTAACCCCTGAGCTCGCTATAGGCCTGATCTTAGTGGCTTGCTGCCCGGGTGGTGTGACTTCAAATCTCTATACCTATTTATTCAAAGGGGATGTTGCGCTGTCAATAAGTCTAACAACGCTAGCAACATTTATCTCACCGTTTACCTTGCCACTAATTATGCATTTTGCCATGCAAACAATGAGTGTGCCGGGCCACGAATTCGCTTTGCCAGTGATTAAAACCATAGTGCAAATGCTAATGATAACGGTACTTCCTGTTTGCTTAGGAATGGTATTTAATCACTTTAAACCCCATTTGAGCTTGAAAATAGAACCCTTTATTCGTCGTTTTTCGAGTGTATTCTTAATTGTGATAGTACTTAGCATTATTCATAAAAATGCTGACCAAATGCTGAGCTTTTTTGCGACCAGTGGCATTGCAACGCTGACATTAAACCTCAGCACGCTGTTACTTGGGCTGTTTTTTGCAAAAATATCGGGCTTAGATCACAAGCAACAAATGAGCATTGCGGTTGAAGTTGGGCTACAAAATGGCACCCTTGCCATTTTAATTGCAAGTACCTTAATCAATAATGCCGCGATGGCCATTCCTGGTGCAACATATAGCTTATCTATGTTTGTAACGGGTTATATTTTTTGTCGCTTATTTAGCGCGCATCATACAAAGCACCTTGCCATTCTCAACAAAGCTTAAAAGCCAAAAGTGATGACTAAAAACAAGGATGTTTTTAGCATGAAGAGCACATCCTCCAAAAGTAATAACAAAGTTCATCAACCATCTTAACTAATAACTTTCTATTTATTTTTCAAAACTATACCTAAATTATTAGTTGTGAGATTAACACTGTGGTCAGTCTTGTTTAATAGCATTTTTTCATTCACTATCAATTTATGGCTTGTCATATAAGGACATATTGTGGCCGAACTTACTAACACTAAATTGCCTGTCCATATTGCTGAATTAAAGTTTGCACTTGATAACGTACCTGCATACGTTTATATAAAAAACGAACTATCCCATTATGTATATGCTAATAAACTTACACTCAGTCTACTGGCGTGCACAGAACAGGAACTTCAATTCAAAAGCGATAAAGATTTCTTTGCGCTTAATGATGTTAAGAAACTAGCTAAAATCGATTCGCGTGTGATCAAAGGAGAGCGCACAAGAGAAGAAGTGGAGTTAAATTTCCCTGATGGAAACAAATATATTTTTTGGGAAGTAAAAACTCCAATTTTTTGTGACACAGAGCCAAATAAGGTTATTGGGATTTTAGGTATTTCGACAGATATTACTGAACGAAAACAACTTGAAAAACAGCTCCTCTATGATGCATCTACAGATCCTTTAACAAAACTCTTAAACCGCCGATATTTTTATTCTCGCCTATCACTTGCGTTACAAGTTAGTAAACAAGACCTAAACTATGGTGCTGTCATCTTTATCGATCTTAACAAGTTTAAAGAGTTAAACGACCAATATGGTCATCTCATTGGAGATGCATACCTTATAGAAGTTGCTAACAGGATGAAAGCGGTCGTTCGCGACAAAGACTGTTTAGCGCGCATCGGCGGGGATGAATTCGTAATCATGCTTGAAAGGCTTGGCCGTGATGAACAAGCCGCCAAAAAAAACGCTCATCGTGTTGCCGATAAACTACAATCAGCAATTGAAACCCAATTTATATACCAAAATGTCAATTACTTCGGCTCTGCGAGTGTTGGGGTTACAATGTTTTTTGGAACTCAAAAATCGGCCAATGAAATTGTCGCACAAGCTGACCAAAAAATGTACCTTATAAAACGAACTTTGCCTCACCATGCTAATTGTTAGTTTTTAGGACAAAAATTTAATGAGCGAATTAAAAACACAACCCAATGATGCCAATGTAGATACATTTATTAGCCGTATTGAACATCCAACCAGAAAGGCAGATGCAAACGTGTTACTCGAACTATTTAGTAAAGTAACCAAACAAACTCCCGTCATGTGGGGCGACTCAATCATCGGTTTTGGTAACTACAGTTATCGCAACTCAAAAGGTGAATACAACTGGTTGATGACTGGCTTTTCGCCGCGAAAAAGTAAGTTAACCCTATATGTAATGCAAGGGTTTAGCACTTTCAGTGATGAACTTTTAACGCTAGGCAAAATAAAGCACGCTAAATCTTGCCTTTACATTAATAAACTCAGCGATATAGATCTAAATGCGCTTGAGCAATTCTTAATTAAAGTTGTGGCAGATATGCGAGCAAAGTACCAATGTAGTTAATGACTATAAACTGCTTAAAATCTATCTATCTGATGTATAGCTTTCTGAATGTAGTGACATATGCTGTTACTATTACTCGCTAATTTAGCCTTATAAATCATTGGCGCAGGTTGCTTTGTGGTGGTAATCTGAGCTGTGAAAAATAATTTTAATTGTATCTAAGGAAAGTACATGGATCCCATTTCTAGCATTTTAGACCTGTTGTTAAATGTAGAAGTCTTTCTTCTAATTTTTGTTTTAGTGCTACTAAAAAGCAGCGTTAAATTTGTACCACAAAACCGTGCTTGGTTAATCGAGCGTTTTGGTAAGTACCATTCAACTAAAGAAGCCGGCTTAAACTTTATTGTGCCATTTATTGACCGTATAGCCGCTGATCGCAGTTTAAAAGAACAAGCGCAAGATGTACCTTCGCAGTCTGCGATCACGAAAGATAATATCTCGCTCATCGTCGATGGTGTGCTGTATTTCCGTGTGCTTGACCCTTATAAAGCCACGTATGGTGTTGATGACTATGTGTTTGCGGTTACTCAACTATCACAAACAACAATGCGCTCTGAGCTTGGCAAAATGGAGCTAGATAAAACCTTTGAAGAGCGCGACATGTTAAACACCAACATAGTTACCGCGATTAACCAAGCTTCTGAGCCTTGGGGTATTCAGGTTTTACGTTACGAGATTAAAGATATTGTGCCACCTAACTCTGTCATGGAAGCGATGGAAGCACAAATGAAAGCAGAACGTGTAAAACGTGCACAAATTTTAGAATCAGAAGGTGATCGTCAGTCTGCTATCAATGTGGCAGAAGGTAAAAAGCAAGCCCAAGTCCTTGCAGCAGAAGCTGAAAAAGCCGAGCAAATTTTACGTGCTGAAGGTGAAGCAAAAGCGATTATCGCCGTTGCTGAAGCACAAGCAGATGCACTACGTAAAGTAGGTGAAGCCGCCGATACAGATCAAGGCCAAAAAGCAATACAGCTCGACCTTGCCACTAAAGCCATTGCCGCTAAAGAAGCCATTGCTCGTGAGTCATCTGTGGTATTACTGCCAGAGAGTGGCACAGATGCAAGCTCGCTTGTAGCTCAAGGCATGTCTATTATTAACTCTTTGAATAAAAAGCAACAAAGTTAGGTGAGCTAATGGCATTTTTAGATACCCATTTAGCCGAAGCACTGATGATTATAGGTGTTATCGCGCTCATTGTTGAAGTTGCTGTACTAGGTATGAGTACTTATGTATTACTGTTTTTAGGCTTATCTTTATTTGCTAGTGGCTTACTAATGAATATAGGCCTACTTGATACAAGTTACACCACCGCGCTTTGGAGCAATATTGTATTTACTCTTGGTTTTGCACTCGTGCTATGGAAACCACTCAAACGCATGCAAGATAAAACCGATACAACACCAATACATAGCGATTTTGCTGAACTTACCTTTGTCGTTAACGCTGATGTTGATGATAAAGGTTTAACCACGCATCAGTATTCGGGGATTACATGGCAATTGAAAAGTCACTCTCCCATTGCGGCCGGTAGCACTGTAAAAGTGACCGACAAACAAGTCGGTGTACTTTGGGTAGAGGCGATATAACTCAGCTAGCGTCAAACTTCACTTAGAGTCAAAACTCTATTTAGTTTTGTAACCGTGTTTGCTATGGTTAGAAGCATTCACGGTTACAAGCAAGGTTGCGAAAATGAACAATAACAGGGCTCTCGTTGTAGAAGGTGGCGCAATGCGTGGTATTTTTGCCACTGGCGTACTGGATTCTTTTATTCAAGCTAATTACCAACCTTTTACTCAATGCTATGGTGTTTCTGCCGGAGCCACTAACATTGCCGCTTATTTGTGCGCACAATACAAACGTAACCATGCGGTGATCACCGATTACTCTTGCAGACCTGAGTTCATCGACTTTGTTCGATTTATTAGAGGTGGTCACCTATTTGATTTAGACTGGCTGTGGCAAGAAACCATGCGTGAAATTCGCCTTGATCTCGACACTTTCGAAAAACAAGCCAGTGAGTTTTATATTGTCACAACCAATATAAAAACTGGTCAGGCTGAGTATTTAAAAGCAAGTACAACACTTCTTGAAGAGCAATTAAAAGCCTCATGCGCACTACCCATTGCTTATCGAGAATTTCCCGTTATCGATAATTTACAACTCACTGATGGCGGCGTGGCAGATTCGATTCCAATTCGTAAAGCATACGAAATGGGCAATAAAGAAATCACCGTGATTTTATCTCAGCCTCTTGGCTATAAGAAAAAGCCTTCAAAAGCGCCGTGGTTTGTTAAACGTCTTTATAAGAACACCCCGGCATTAGCAGAAGCCACCTTAAGACGTGCAGAAAATTACAATCAAAGTATTGATTTTATTGCCAACCCACCAAGCGATTGTAAAATTAATATTATTGCACCACCACCCGACTTTGCTGTTGGTCGAACAACGAAATCATTTGAAAAACTCAGTGCAGGCTATGAAATGGGCTTAAATGCGGGCTCGCAATTTTTAACTCAAGGCGCCTAAGCTAACACTTTAAAAATAGGCGCTGTTTTCAAGCGTTTTCGGTGCCATTGGCTATACTTTAAAGAGTTACGTTAGCCAAGGATTGACCATGAAACTCTTCCTACCTTTTATCACTGCCTTCAGGGTATTAATACTCTCTTCTTTATGTTTATGTTCATTTTTTAGCAAAGCTATTGAGTGGCCTCAACAAGTAAAAACAAACCAAGGCACACTCATTGTTTACCAGCCACAACCCGAGAAACTAAACGGTAATACTTTAACAGCCCGTGCAGCAATGTCTTTTTCGCTTTCAGGCAATGATGCTGTGTTCGGCGTGTTTTGGTTTAGAGCTAAATTAGATACTGACCGCGAAAACGATACCGTCACCGTTCGCAATATGACAGTCACCGATGTACGCTGGCCTGAATCAAAAGATGCTGGAGAACAAAAATTTACTGCTGTCGTTAATGAAGCAATAAAAGCCAGTCAATTCGAAACCTCGCTTTCGCAACTCACCGCCAGCCTTGAAAGTGCAGAAGCGGCAGAGCAGAGTTTAACGCAATTAAAAACCGACCCTCCAACGATTATATTCAAAGAGCAACTGTCGGTACTGCTGAGTTTTGATGGTGAACCTAAGTTTAGTAAAGTTGAAAACAGCCAATATGAGCGTGCTTTAAACACCGCCATGACAGTGATTAAAGATAGCAAAAGTAAACTTTGTTATCTCACCGATGGGCAATTTTGGTATCAGGCAAAACAAGCCAAAGGGCCTTATGAATTCACTCAAACGCCACCTACCGAACTTGTAAAAATGCTCCCTAAAGATACTGAAAGTTCAGGTCTTAGTGCGCCACCAGCCATTGTTGTAGCCACTAAACCCACCGAACTTATTGCAACTGATGGCGCAGCTAAATGGAAAAGCTTAACCGGTGGCGAGCTCATGTATGTGTTTAACACTGAAACCCCTTGGCTACGTGAAATGCAAACAAATAACATGTATGTCTTGTTATCTGGGCGTTGGTATCGCGCAAAACAACAAACAGGCCCGTG
This sequence comes from Pseudoalteromonas sp. S2721, assembly GCF_005887425.1. NCBI lineage: Bacteria > Pseudomonadati > Pseudomonadota > Gammaproteobacteria > Alteromonadales > Pseudoalteromonadaceae > Pseudoalteromonas > Pseudoalteromonas sp. S2721. The sequence goes on along the minus strand of NZ_PNCZ01000027.1, from coordinate 78,487 downwards.
GACATTTGTACGCGGCGACGAACTACCCGAAAGCTTTGCCAATATTCCACCTGAATCAGATTTAGCTGGTCTAAGAGTTTCAGTTGCCGGCACAGAAGAAGCTGACGAAGCTGTACTAGATGCAAAAGTGCCGCAAACAGCGGCTATCAGCCGTAAAGATACCAGTTTAACTGTGTACTATGATGGCAAACCTAAGTTTGAACGTATCCCGGGCACGCAAGTTTCTTATGCTATTAATACCGATGCACAAGTGCTGCAAATTAAAGGCAAATATTATGCAGTCGATAATGCGGTGTGGTTTAAGGCAGATTCCGCACAAGGGCCTTGGCTTGTTGCTGATAGCATTCCAAAAGACGACATAGCAAAAATTCCTCCAAGCTCCCCAGTTTACAACGCCACTTACGTCGAGATATACGAGTCAACTCCTGAGGTGGTGTATGTTGGTTATTACCCAGGTTACATGTGGTCATACCCTTATTATGGCGTGCCAGTGTATGGAACGGGTTGGTATTACCCGCCATATTGGGGCGGTGGCTACTACTACCCTCGCCCACCAACTTGGGGTTTTAATATTGGCTATAACAACTGGACAGGTTGGTCGTTTGGCTTGAGCTGGAGCAATGGCTTTTTGAATCTAGGTATGAATTGGCATGTCGGCTGGCCAACCCATTATCGACCTTATCATTGCTGTAATGGCTGGTATGGCGGTGGTTACCGCGGCCCAGTTTTTATTAATAATGGCAACATCAATATTGGTAACAAAATTAATGTCGGCTATAAACCTGGTCATCTTAATAAACAGCCAAGACATAACATTTATAAACGCGATCAAAGTAAATCTCGTTTAGCTTCAAAGCAGCAAGTGAAACGCGATTTAAAAACCGCCATCAGCCAACGCGATAAAGCAAACAACGTGTTTGCGGATCAAAAAGGTAACGTGCTCAAGCGTGATGCCGATAAATGGCAACAACGTGTTGAGGGAAAATGGCAAACATTACCTTCTGATAAACAGCAACAAATCAAAGATCGGGCACAAAACATTGACCGCCAGCAAGTGCAAAATAAATTGCAAAGCATAGATAAAAGTAAAGCGAAACAAACATTACAGCAGCGTCAGCATATGCAAAACAGGCAGCAAAATCGTATGCAGCAATTAAATCGCGCGAACAGAGCACGTCAGCAAGGTATGCAGCGTCAACAAATGCGCCGTAATACACAAAGACAGATACCAAGGCAAATGCCTAATCGCGGCCATTAATGTAAAAATAGGAACAAAACAAAGCCAACGTGAAAATTGGCTTTGTTGCCTACAATATAAAGGCTGCATATGGTGACTTTACTAACTAAATGAGGTCTATCAAAAGAAAAACCCATCAAACAATTGCAAAAACTTGCTTAAAACCATTTCTCTATTAGTTTTAATAATAAGTCCCTACAAAAGTTTGCTCGCTCATGTTAAATAACTACACTGTTCGTACGAGATTAGCTGTCTTAGCTTTGTTACCAGTTGCTGTTTTTGTGATCACATCTATTTTCACGATGTCGATGATGTCTAATATGGTCAAAGGAATTGATAGTTTGTATAGAGACAGAGTACTCCCGTTAGAGCAAATAAAAACAGTATCGGACAATTACGCTGTTAACATTGTTGATTTATTTCATAAATACCGCGCTGATCAAATCTCCAAAGCTGACTTTCTAGCCGCAGTTGAAAACGCAAAGAATGTTGCTGACAATAAATGGAAAAGCTATTTAGCAACAAAACTCACTTCCGAAGAACAACGCTTAGTTAATATTGTTGAAAAGAATCTCTCTGTAGTCGAAAGTGAACTTAGCAGGTTTTTAAACCAAGTTAACAGTAACCAGCTAAAAGCGATCCCTAATGAGGTGTTTGTAAAAGAACTTTACGACGTGTTTGACCCTCTCAGTGAAAGTTATCAAGGTCTGATTAATTTACAGATCAATGAAGCCAACAAATTTAAAAATGCGGCAGATAAAGACTTTTCCCAAGTCACTATCGCAATGACAGCTTCGATAACTATTTTAATAATTATCTTGTTGTTTATTGCCTTTGTTATTTATCGTTCTATTCACAACCCTCTGTTATCGCTGAGCGAAACAATAGGATCAATCTCTGAAAACGCTGATTTACGGCTCCGCGCAAAAACCCATGGTAATGATGAGATAGCTCAGGCAGCAAACCACTTTAACGCTATGATGGAGCGCATTCATGCTCTTGTAAATGATGTAACCAGCGCAACACTTACTCTCTCATCTGCCGCTGAGCAAATGAACTCAATTAGCGACCAAGTTGCCAGCACTGCCACTGAACAAGAACAACAATCGGCAATGATTGCTACTGCTATTACGCAAATGAGCAGTGCTATTGAACAAGTTGCAGCTAATGCGCTTGCGACTTCAGAAAAAGCCACCCACACAGATAAGACAGCGAAGCTTGGCCAACAGTCTGTACAAGAAAATATCGATGCAATTAACCACTTGTCGCATATAGTTAATACCAATACTCAACTTATCAATGAGTTAAATACACAATCAACAGATATCAACCAAGTGGTAATGATGATTCAAGGGGTTGCTGAACAAACAAATTTACTTGCGTTAAATGCGGCCATTGAAGCAGCACGCGCAGGTGAGTCGGGTCGCGGTTTCGCTGTGGTGGCTGATGAAGTAAGGCAACTTGCGCACAACACGCAAAAAGCCACAGCGAGTATTAACGAAATGATCAGTAAACTACAAGCAATGGCGCAGCAAGCAGTGACCGCCATGGGCAATGCCGACGAAAGTGCTAAACAAAGTGTTGAATACGCAGAACGCTCATCACAATTACTGACTGAAATCACTCAAGAAATGGCACTTATTGCCGATATGAACAACGAAGTTTCTACCGCAACAGATGAGCAAACAATCGTTGCCAACGAACTTAGTTGTAATATAAATGAATTTAGCAGTAGTATTTCACTAGTTAGCGAAAGCTCGCAGCAAAACGCTCAAGCAAGTCAAGAATTAGCTTCATTAGCGTCGCGATTACAGCAACAGGTCCATGTATTCAAAGTATGATGGGCAACTGATTACTTTGCACACAGAGAACCTAATAAATGACTACAATTTGGCGCCTGTTATTATTATTTTTAGCTTTGCATTGTTCTTACGCAATCGCGCAAAGTCAAATTGTAATCCAACTTGCTAAACCTATTTATACTGATGCAGTCAAACAGCAATACATTCATAAAATACTTACGAAAAGCTTTGCCGCGGTAAATGCTGATATTATCATCCGATATGATTCGCAACCAATGAATGATAAACGAATAGTAGAGCAACTTAGCCACAACAAAGCTATAACTCTCGCCTGGCTGTCTTTACCTTCTCAGTTAAGTAATACCTTAGTAAAAACAACTATTCCTATTTATAAAGGCTTACACGGTAAGCGGCTACTAATTATTCATAAAAAAGAGCAACTAAAATTTAAAGCTATCAAAAACTTGGAACAATTAAGACCGCTACTTGCTGTGCAACAACAAAGCTGGTCAGATTATGATGTGCTAAAAGCAAATGGTTTATCTGTAAATGGAGAGCTTGATTACGCAGGAATGGTCAAAGCACTTGAAAGTGGTCTAGCAGATTACTTTCCTCGTTCTGCATTAGCAATAGGTGTAGAACTTCAGCGACTACAACAAACAAACTTTGTCATTGCGCCAGACATTATGTTGCAATACCCCAATGACTATTACTTTTACTTAAGTAAAGAAAATCAAAATATTAGGGATTTGCTAGAACAAGGCATGCAAAAGATACAGCAATCGGGTGAACTTGAGCAGCTTTATTTACAACACTTTGGTGATGTTGAAAAGCAATTTTCTTTAAGTCAACGCCACATCATAAACTTAAAAAATAGGGAATAATAATGCTAAAAGCACTGTTAATTTTCATCATAGCATTGGCTATTTTTGCTGCGGGCTTTATGGCTGGGATATACAGTTTGCCAATTTTAACTGAGCAACCAGCCCCTGAAATCAAGACTCTTGAACAACATCAAACGAGAGCTCTGTTTAGTGCAGAGTTTAAACCTGATCTTAAAGGCTCAGATCGCCTTCATTATGGTGATGGTATGGTGTATCTAACGAATGATGCTATTTCTATGCAAGGCACGTTATCACCAGGGCCTGACTATCAACTTTATCTGTCGCGAAACTTTATTGATAATGAAACCGATTTTTTAGCACAAAAAGGCACCATGCAGCGTGTTGCAGGGGTGCGTTCGTTCAACGGCTTTAAATTAGTTGTGCCACAAGGTATTGATGTCAGCGATTACAATACTGTGATTATTTGGTGTGAAAGTTTTGAGGAATTTATAACTGCAGCACAGTATCAGTAGCTGGATGAATAAAAACAAAGCCGCCTTTGGAGAGGGCGGCTTTAAAGCGGCAGCTATGGGTGTGAGCTGCCTAATCAAGAGTCGCTAATTAAGCTGCATCTTCGGTGTTTTGAATCTCATCGCTGTGGCGAATTAAGTAATCAAATGCACCTAAACTTGCCGTTGCACCACTGCCCATGGCAATAATGATTTGCTTAAACGGCGTTGTTGTTGCATCACCTGCCGCGTAAACACCCGGTAAAGATGTTGCACCTTTGCTATCAATTTCGATTTCGCCAAAGCGAGTCAGTGCTAGTTCTGAATCTTTTAACCATTCAGTGTTTGGCACCAAGCCGATTTGCACAAAGATACCTGCAAGCTCAAGTGATTTTTCATCGCCAGAGATACGGTCAATATAGCTTAAGCCTGTTACTCGTTTACCATCACCAACAACTTCTGTTGTTTGCGCGTTTTTGATAATCGTAATGTTGTTTAAGCTATTTGCTTTGCGAATAAGTACTTCGTCAGCACGTAAGGTATCAGCAAATTCGAGCACAGTGACATGCTCAACAATGTTTGCAAGGTCGATTGCCGCTTCAATACCTGAGTTACCACCACCGATAACCGCAACCGCTTTACCTTTAAATAACGGGCCATCGCAGTGAGGGCAGTAAGCAACGCCATGACCGCGATACTCTTTTTCACCGGGTACATTCATTTCACGCCAGCGTGCACCAGTTGCTAATACCACTGACTTAGCATTTAACACCGCGCCATTTTCTAGCGTGATTTGGTAATTACCTTGTTTAGTAAGCGATGCCGCACGTTGGTTTTGCATCACATCTACGTCGTATTCTTTTACGTGTTCTTCAAGTTGAGCAACTAATTTAGGACCTTCGGTCGCTTTTACTGAGATAAAGTTTTCAATTGCTAACGTGTCTGAAACCTGACCACCAAAACGCTCTGCCACAACACCGGTATTTAAGCCTTTACGCGCCGAATAAATTGCCGCAGAAGCCCCTGCCGGACCACCACCAACAACAAGTACATCGAATAACTCTTTATCGTTCAGTGCTTCGGCTTGGCGTGCAGCCGCTTTGGTATCTACTTTATTTAGAATGTCGGTCAGGTTAACAGCGCCTTGGCTGAATAACTCTCCATTTAAGTACACAGCCGGTACTGCTAACACATTACGCTCGTTCACTTCGTCTTGGAACAAGGCGCCATCAATCATAGTCGCCGTAATATTTTCATTGTGTGCCGCCATCAAGTTAAGTGCTTGCACTACTTGCGGACATGTTTGACAACTTAATGAAATATATATTTCAAAGTTGAGTGGCCCAGGCAATGATTTAATTTGTTCAATTTCAGTCTCTGATGCCTTGCTTGGATGACCACCAGTGTGAAGAAGTGCAAGGATCAAGCTTGTGAATTCGTGGCCCATAGGCACACCCGCAAATGTGATTTGCGTATTGTTAATAGGTGAAGACACCACCATAGACGGACGACGTACGTCTTGGTTAGGGTTATCTCGCACCGAGAATTTGTCGCTTAACGATGCTAAATCGTTCGCTAAGTTTTTAAGTTCTGTTGATTTATTGCTGTCATCCAAGGCGATAAGCAGCTCAACAGGGCTGGTAATAGAAGCAAAGTGGCTTGTTAATTGGTTTTTGATATTCGTATCTAACATGGCTTAGCCCTTGAGTTCAGAATAAATAATCTAGAAAAATTTTAGAGATAACTGCCCATCACCCGCTAATGTGCTTAATGTGAGTTGTGATGGGCAATTAGGGTTGCATTGAGATAGCAAAGCAAAGCTTTGCTATCGTTTAATGCTGTGGCAAATTAGATTTTGCCAACTAGGTCTAGTGAAGGAGCAAGTGTCTCTTCACCTGGCTGCCATGATGCAGGACATACTTCACCGTCGTGGTTAGCAATGTACTGTGCAGCTTGTACTTTACGTACTAACTCTTTCGCGCTACGGCCGATACCTAAGTCGTGAGTTTCGATTACTTTGATTTCGCCTTCAGGGTTCATTACGAATGTACCGCGAAGAGCAAGACCTTCGTCTTCAATCATCACACCGAAGTTACGTGTAATACGACCTGTAGGGTCACCAATCATTGGGAATTTGATTTTACCAATTGTGTCAGACGTATCGTGCCATGCTTTGTGAGTGAAGTGCGTGTCAGTTGATACTGAGTAAACTTCAACGCCCATTTCTTGAAGTTGCTCGTAGTAATCAGCAACATCACCAAGCTCTGTAGGACATACGAAAGTAAAGTCAGCTGGGTAGAAGAAGAAGATTGACCACTTACCTAGCACGTCTTTTTCTGTTAGTTCTACAAAGTCACCGTTGTGGTAAGCTGTTGCATTGAATGGTTGTAGTTTTGTGTTAATTAATGAAGTGCTCATAATATTCCTCATTGATGTATTTAAAAAGTTTAATTAACGCAGCCTTGCGTCTGCTTGATTAATACAATAGAGGCCTGAGCGATTAAAATAAAATTGATTGTTTAGATTAAATTGATTTGTTTTTTAGATTAAAAGGTTGGAAATAGCAAAAACTACAAAGCCCTCAATCACTTATGCAATCAAGGGCCTTCACTTCAGGGAATAAAATTATTTACTAAAACCGTATAAACTCTTTGGTTTTATGTAGTTAGGCTCAATTCCTTGCTCTTTTGCAGCTGCTAACATCACTTGTTCAATCCAACCTGCATCCATAATGTTCATATAGTTGCCATCTGGGTCAAAGTTAATATTAGCTCCCATTACTATCATAAAGGTATCGGTCACTTCAGTGTTGTCTGCTGGGACTTGAAATTGATGAATCGAACCACCTGGTTCAAACAAATAGCTACCCGCTACTTGTAAATCGTCTGGGTATTCTGTGTAGTGCCAGCTGCCCGCCATGGTATATAAATGCACAACACCAGTGTGAAAGTGCTTTGGCAAAACTGTACCCGGTTCAAATAAAACGCGTAAAACCCATACCCCATTCTCAGAATCCAGCATGAGTGGATAAATGTGCACGCCTGGTAAAGCGTTTTTAATTAGCTTTTCATCATTGGTATGAATAGTGAGTAAAAAATCTTGATGATTAATAATATCTGGTAATGCCATGTGTGTGCCCTCTTTAATGCGTGTTAGTAAATCAGCGTATTGTTGACGTTAATAAATTGTTAAACTTTAATGACCTGTATTACTTTACTTTGCACGCAATTTTTTTTACTTTTTACGCCAGAGCACAAAAAAGAGCATACTATGCCCCGATTAACACAAGCACCTGATCTAATTAGAGTATCTGCTCTACATGGCTATATTGAGCTGATCGAAAGCAAATTGGTGAACCCTGATATACTTTTATCACACGTTGGTTTAAACAGAAAACAACTACAAGATGCCAATAGCTTTGTGCAGTATCAGCAACTCATTCAACTGTTAGAGACCACGGCGAAAGAACTAAACCTGCCCTATTTTGGGTTAGAATTAGGGCGTTGGCAAAGCTTGAACATTTTGGGCTCTGTTGGTTATTTGGTGGGTAATTGCGACACCCTTGAATCGGCACTTAAAAATTTAACTAAGTATTATCACATTCATCAAAATAGCGCTGATTTACTCCTTGAAGTAGACCAAAACTATGTAAAACTATCATTTTTAGTTCGTAGTAGCTTAAAAGTGAGTGTCTATCATGGCGCTGATCTAGCCCTGAGTGTTGGGGTTAATTTATTAAAGAAACTAACCGATGATCAAATAAAACTGCACCGTTTGGAACTTCCCCATAGTTGTAATGAAAATCCGAGTGTTTATCGCCAAGCATTAGGTCAAGTTCCTGTGTTTAATTGTGCACACACAGCAGTCGTGTTTGAAAAAAAATACCTTAAACTCGCTATTAAGAACTCAGATAAGCAGTTGTTTTCTATACTCAGCCAACAGCTTGGGCTGATTCAAAACACCAAACGTGAAAATATCTCAGATCATGTTGAAGTGATGATTAAGCAGTACTTACTACACGAGGAGTTTGGGGTAAACCTTGTAGCCGAAAAGTTATCGATGAGTACCCGTAGCTTACAGCGCCACTTAACAAAGCATGGCACAACGTTTCGTGAATTAGTCGATGACGTACGCTGTCATTTGGCACATCAATATTTAATTGAATCTAGCCTCACTTTATCAAACATATCAGATATCTTGAGCTTTTCTAATTACAGCGAATTTACTCGGTCTTTTAAACGTTGGTATGGTATTCCACCTAGAGATTACCGCAAGTTTCATTCCCATTAATGGCGTAAAAAGTCAAAAACAAGTCGTTTAAAGCTAAGTTTCACGTTAACAAATTGTATATATTCATTAGTCAAACAAGCTAAGGAATAACCATGAACACACATGATAACCTCACGCAATTAATTGAGCATAGTTGTAAGACTTATGCTGACTTTCCTGCCTACACAAGTGTGGGAAGAACATTCACTTTTTCTCAAGTAGAACAACAATCTCGCTATTTAGCCCAGTGGTTTCAACAGCAAAGTGGTCTTGTTGCAGGAGACAGAATTGCTATTCAACTACCTAATATTGTTGATTACCCTATCGTAACTTATGCAGCATTTCGTGCAGGATTAATCGTAGTCAATACCAACCCGCTTTATACTGCCCGTGAAATGCTACACCAGTTTAATGATGCAGAGGTAAAAGCCATTGTTATTCTTGATGCCCTTAGCGAAAAATTAGCAACAATTATTAATGATACATCCATTAAAACCGTTATTGTTGCAGCCGCTTTAGCTGAGCCAGCATTACAAGAGAATCAATTTTCGTTAAACGAACTCATTCGCCAAGGTGAAAGACTTGCCCCTCTTGACGCTCATCAAGCAAGTCGTGACGATATTGCTGTTTTACAATACACCGGTGGTACCACAGGAGTTGCCAAAGCAGCGATGCTTAGTCATGGCAACATCTTAGCCAATGCCGAGCAAATGAATGAGCGCTTTGACAACATTTTAACGCCTGGTCAAGAAACCGGTATTTGCCCGCTTCCGCTTTATCATATATATGCCTTTACGGTGAACATGGTTAGCTTATTTGCCATGGGGCAATTTAATGTACTTATTCCAAACCCTCGTGATTTAGATGCCTTAGTTAAACAAATCGAACCTTTTGATATTAATTACTTTTCAGGGATTAACACCTTGTTTATTGGTCTGTGTATGCACCCAAGGTTTAAAGCTCTAAATTTTTCAAACCTAAAAATGACCGTGTCAGGAGGAGCAGCTTTAACGCATGCTGCAGCTGATGCGTGGATGAGCACCACAGGTTGTACAATCACAGAAGGCTATGGCTTATCAGAAACCTCGCCTGTTGTGACATTAAACGATTTTCAAAATGAAGAAATTGGCAGCATTGGCCTCCCACTATCAAACACCACCGTGGAAATTTGGGATGAAAACGACGAGCCCGTTGCAGACGGTGAGTCTGGCGAGATAGTTGTTAAAGGCCCGCAAGTAATGATGGGCTACTGGCAACGCCAAGATGAAACCGATAAATGCATGAAACGTGGTTTTTTCAAAACCGGTGATGTGGGTCTGAAGCTACCAAGTGGTAATTACAAAATTGTAGACCGATTAAAAGACATGATTATTGTCTCTGGTTTTAACGTGTACCCTAACGAAGTTGAAAACATACTTTGTCAGCATCCGGCTATCTGCGAAGCGGCTGTTATTGGTGCAAAAGATGAAAAAACCGGTGAGCGTGTGTGTGCCTACATTACTTTAAAAGAGCAGATTGATGAACAACAAGTGAGTGACTACTGCCGCGAAAACTTAAGTGCTTATAAGGTGCCTAAATCAATCATTTTTATGGAACAATTGCCTAAATCGACGGTTGGCAAAATTCTACGTCGAGAGTTACGTCAGCAATAAAGCGATCGTTTTAGCCGCCTAACTGGTATAAAATAACTACGAGTTATTTTATACCAGTTAGGTAGTTTAAAGGTCATTATGGAAAAGTTTATTAATCACATTCAACTTGGTTACTTAGGTTTACTGCCTTTTTTAGGCTGTGTAGGCTGGCCGCTTATAGCAGGTAGTAATGCTGTTAACTTAGACTTTTTCACTTTTTATAGCATCGCCATTTTAGCCTTTATGGCTGGTAATTTATGGCATGCAGGCCAGCAAACGCATGCTGATGCCATCAAAGCAATTATTCCTATCTTACCGATTGGTTTTTTAAGCTTTTTACCGTCAAGCTGGATACTGGCTTGGCTTGCTGCGAGCTTTTGGCTCGTGCTGTTGTTTGAGAAAAGCACACCGCAGTGGCAAACCTATCACGTTGATTATCAAAAAATGCGATTCGTTTTAACCTCGGTTGTGTTTGTATGCCACATATTTGTAATTGGCATGAGTATCTATCCTGAGTAGCCCTTTTCTTGCGTTTGCGGTAACATCCGCGGCTCAGTTTTTTAAGGACTTGCTATGATAGATCAACTGCGCGCTAAACTAGATCACTTAGGTGAAAATTACGTAGAAAAAAACGCTCACTTTAAAATAAAAGTGATCCCATTTTTTTGTGCAATTCACATCAAAAAAGATCATAAAAACCAAGGCAACTTAAAGCTATACTCAAATCAGCTGATTGAAATATTTTTAGCTACCATGTTCTTGTTATTCGGCTTAATGCTTTTTGATACAGAAGCAGGTTTTACCCATGGCCCTATTCATATCGTTATTGCTGTTTTAATTAGTTTCAATCTAATTTTTAAGCAAATAGCCATAGAAGGCCTTAAAACTCGCTTAGCCCTTTGCCCTAAAATTTCAGTTGAAATAGCGCCAGAACAAGGCAAATAACCCCATGTATTTAGACCCTAGTTGGCGCATATTAACGGTAGGCGATGGTGATTTATCATTTTCACACTCTGTTGCTCGTTATATAAAACCAGCCAAGCTTGTTGCTTCAACTTATGATGATGCAAACACCATAGAACAAAAATATGCCGACAATGCACTTAGCGCCTTGCAACAACTTAATATTGAAACACTCACTGAGTTTGATGTAACAAGGCCAGACTCATGGCAGCGCTTAGATGGCGCTTGTTTCGATGTGGTTATTTTTCAATTTCCGCTGATACCTGCATTTAAAGGTGAAGCCGCATTTAAAGCACACACCCAACAAGGTGGTATGAATGTATTAAACCGTGCTTTGTTGCATCGCTACCTAGACTACGCTAGCCAGTTTGCATTAGATAAAAACGGCCTGATGTTATGTTACATCACCTCTAAAGATGTAAAACCTTACCGCGAATGGAATATTGAGGGCAGCTTAAATCAAGGGCTTAATTGCCAATACCTTGGCCAAATGCCATTCGATATTAGCGTGTTTCCGGGCTATAAAATTCGCAATGTTGATCGCGATAAACACGTTAAAGATACTAGCGGCATTACCTATGTATTTAGCGAAAAAACTAACAATGAAATTACCCCTAAGCTTAGTTTTCCTGCTTATTTAGGTGAAAAATACTGTGCATTATGCCGCGTTGGCCCTTATATGGCCCAAGAAGATGAAGACAAACATTTGTTAAGCAAAAAACATAAACAAATGGAAAAATTTGAACAGAATTGGCAAGCATGGCTTGTACAAAACAGCGAGGAGTAACCATGAACTTTGTGATTGTAGGTACCAATTTTATAAGCGATACACTACTGAGTGCAGCTAAAGAAATTGAACATTTCTCCTTATATGGTGTGTGCTCTCGAGAGCAGCAAACAGGCGAGGCTTTCCTTATAAAGCACGATGCTCAAAACGCTAAAGTGTTTACCAATATTGAGCAAGTATGCGAAGACCCATCAGTCGATGCCGTTTATATTGCAGCACCAAATAGCTTACACAAAGATTATGCCGTCATGTGTTTAAAAGCAGGTAAACACGTTTTAGGCGAAAAACCTTCTGCTGCGAATAGCAAAGAGCTTGAGTCAATCGTGCAAGCAGCAAAAACCCATCAACGCTTATACATGGAAGCGATGATGACTACCCATTTACCAAACTTTGCACGCTTAAAAAGTGCCATGGCAAAGATTGGCACACCCCGCAAATATATTGGCCAATATAGTCAGTACTCATCGCGTTACGATAAATATAAAAACGGCGAACGCCCAAATACCTTCTTGCCAGAATTTGCTAACGGTGCATTAGTCGATTTAGGTATTTATCCGCTGTATATTTTACTCGCATTATGGGGTGCGCCTCAGAGTGTAAAAGCCAGTGGTGTGTTGCTTGAAACTGGTGTTGATGGCGCTGGCGATGTGCTTTTGAATTACGCTGATAAGCAAGCGGTGATCAGCTATTCGAAAATCTCGCAAGGCGATAATTTTACTGAAATTCAAGGTGAGAAAGGCCGAATACGTATTGAAGCGGTGTCATTATTAAAGCGCATGCAATTTATTGGTAACAATGGCACGGTTGAAGAACTGTCTGAGCCATTTGATGATCACTTTATGCGCCATGAGGTCAGCCACTTTATTCAAGCTGCGAATGCAGGACAAATTGAGTCATCTGTTAATACTCATACACTGTCAAAACAAGTTATGGCTGTACTTGATGAAGCACGAAATCAGCTTGGCGTTGTGTATCCAGCAGACCAATAAATGCATTACTCAAGGGTGGTTGACTCTGCCCTTTTCATTTTCAACATAAGCTAAAATGACCACCTCTAAATAACTTACCCGTAATTTTTATTGAATCAAAAATTTTGTACTATGGTTAATAGTACTTACTTTCAATATGAAGGGTAATACTTTGACTATAAGCTTTTTACTCAGAACCGTTTTCGCAGCAACCATTACCCTTGCAGCCGGACTTCTCTTCATTATTTTATTTTTACAATCAGGCCAAGATGAGAGTATGGAGTCGGCTCAACAGCGTTATGAGCTAAGCCATCTTGCTCAGTTTTCATCTTCAAATTCGATTCGCCTTACTGAGCTTGCTCGTCAACATGTCGTAACCTTAGATCCTCGCTATGAAGTTGAATACCATCATCTTGTTGACCAAATTCAAGGAAAAGCAGCTTGGCTCAATGGTCAGAAAAAAAACTATGTGCAGCGCTTAAAAGCCTTTAATGTCGCTACCGATGATTTGGCTTTATTACAAAAATCCAACGACTTATCACTCAAACTAGTCGAAACAGAAGAAAAAGCATTTAGCTTAGTCAGTGATTTACTTGGTCGAGATACTAACAACTTAACCGTCAGCGAGCATAAAAGATGGGTGCAAGCTATTAGGCTTTTAACCAACGATGCTTACATGGCCGAAGTTGAGAAAATTCAGCAGCCTGTACAGGCCTTTTTAAATTCAATTGAGGAAAAAAGTGCAGCAGAGGTAAAAAATAATCATGACCGTGTGGTAACTTTAAGCCTAGTTAGCACCGCTTTAGTTCTAACCATCATTGCTACCTTGATAGTGTGTTATTGGCAATTAGAGAAAAAAGTGATTAAAGCAACTCATGCTTTAATTAATGAGGCCAAGCGTATCTCTGAAGGAGATCTCTCTCGCTATATTGACCATAAAGCTGATGATGAAATAGGCCAACTTGCGGTCAGCTTCAACATTATGGTTGATAAGCTCTCCCAGCTTCTAAAAGAAATACATAATCAATCAGAGCAAGCACAAGTGGCAGCGAAAAGTTTAGATGAAATATCACAGCAAGCTAAAACACTCAATGATATTCAAAGCCAAGCTATTGAGGTAATTTCAAGCTCAGTCTATGAAAACTCAACGGCCGTTAAAGAGGTTTCTCAAAACTGTGCAGAAGCGGCAAGCAGTGCCACCGCTGCTAATCAAAAAACCAAAGAAGGCCTACAGGTTGTCCAACAAGGGGTAAGCTCTGTTGAGTCAGTGGCCGACACCTTAACCAAATCGCTAACAGATCTTAATCAACTGGAAGCCTCAGTAAATGAAGTCACTGCTATTTTAAGTGTAATAAGTAACATTGCCGAACAAACTAATTTACTAGCACTGAATGCTGCAATTGAAGCCGCAAGAGCGGGTGAACAAGGCAGAGGATTTGCAGTGGTTGCTGATGAAGTAAGAACATTGGCTAGTCGCACACAGAGCTCAACCCTTGAGATCCAAGATAAAATTGACTCATTACAATCTGCAACCAATGCAGTAACGCAAAGGATCCGTTCAAGCGATGCGCAAATTAAAGAGGCGGTGCTCAATTCAGAAAAAGTAGGCCATATGCTTGATGAAATTAGCCTTCAAGCAAAAGCGATTTCTGATGCCAATATGACCATAGCTTCTGCATCTGAGCAGCAATCTCAAGTGACCGAAGAAATAGCCCAGCGTTTAAACGAAGTCCAAGATACAAGTCGTCAGTCGCAGCAACAAACACAAAGTATTTCAGATTCTTCAAGCAAATTGGCTAACTTAGCAAATAACTTAAACGGGCAGATTAACCGCTTTAAATTGGGCTAGTCGCTGGTTCTGCTCAGCGACTAGCGATTAGTTTATTTAAAATCGGTAAGTAACAGATGCACCGATTGTTTGTGGGTTTACAACTGCAACGTAGCCTTGTGGGTAACGGCCACTAGCAGGCTCTTTTGCAGTATACGCCTCTTCATCTAAGGCGTTGTTGATGAAAGCACTGATCAGCCACTGTTCGGTATCGTAGCTCATCGATAAACGCGTAATGGTGTAATCACCTGCAACGCGCTCTTCAGTGTTCGTTAAATCGCCATAAAACTCATCAACATAATTAGCACTTAAATTTACTTTTAAACTATCAGTAAACCAGTGAGATACACCCAAACTCGCGGTTAACTCCGGCGCAGAATTTAGTTCATTGCCAACGGCTTCTGGGAACGCAATTGATTCATCTATTTTAGTTTTCAATAAACCAAAACCGCCATGTAATTGCCACTGTTCGCCCAGCATGCTGTAAGCTTCAACTTCTAAACCATAGCTATGAGCATCTTCGATATTAGTGATTTTACGCTCAGAGCTTAGCGCTTGATAACCGTTGAAGTTGTTGTAAAACACGTTGGCACTAATATTAATATCGCCATTATTTAAAACGCTGCGTGAGCCAATTTCATAGGTATTAACCGTTTCTTCATCGTAGTAGTAATAATCTTCTGCGGTAAAATCAAGGGCGCCGCCCCCTGCATTGTAACCACGACGAGCACTAGCAAATAAAGTCGTTTCGTCGCTAATGTCATATTGAATCGCGAGCTTTGGTAAACGCAGTGTGTGAGAGTTATCAAGTTGTTCAACCAGCATATCACCACGAAATGTCATATTAAAATTACGTAATTGTTCTTCACGCTCAATGCGCAGACCCGCTGTTAATGTGAAATCGCGACTTAAGTTAAAGCTTGTTTCACCATATATTGCCGTCGATTTACTACTATCGTCACCGTAATAGTTGGTTGCACCTACACTTTCAAAGTCTTGGTCGCGATCAAAATAGGCAAGACCCACAAAACCAGAGTAAAAATCATTGCTTAAACCAAAGTTCAATTTGGTATCGACAGTGATGTTACTCTCATCCATTGATACATCAGATTCTGCGCTTTCAAGTGGCTCGTATGCTTCAAAGCCCCATTTATAATCCATATAAGCAACTAAAACATCTAGCGAAAAATCATCGTTAATTTTGTAATCAACATTCACTTGCGTGGTGTCAGATTCAGTATCCATAATACGTTGATATAGTGGCTCATAATCAAATGGCTCATCCGCTAAAAAGTACTTACGACCCGAGTTACCCTCTTCACTATAAGTTGAATATGTTAGCTGTACTGCTAAATCTTGGCTTGGTGTGTAAAGTAATTTAGCGCGTGTGCTACTGGTATTTAACTTGTTTAACTCACGATCAGTTGGGTTTGTTTCGTATACCGGCGGATTTGAAAATGTTTCGCCATCAACGTACTGAGTTGATAAACGAAATGCTAATACATCTTCAACTAACGCTCCTGATACCACTGCGGCAGTGTCTAGATAGCTATCTTGGTTGCGATAACCGACGCGCACAGCGCCTTCAAAATCTTGAGTTGGCGCTTTAGTTGTCATGTAGACAGCACCCGCAATACTATTACGACCATTGCTGGTTGATTGCGGCCCTCGGTAAACCTCAATTTGTTCTACATCCCACAGACCCGTATCACCAGTTAAATCAGCTACAAACGGCTGGCTTACACCATCGATTAAGGTTGAAACACGAGCCTTTGAACCACCACTAAATGAGTTAAAACCCGTTGCGCCACCATTACCAGACACACCTCGCATATCTGGCACCGAGCCCGTTAACACAACAACGTTCGCCATTTCTGACAGCGCTTCAGATATAGATGCAAGTTGGCCGTTTTCTAATAGCGACTTATCAACAACCGCCACTGACGACATCGTCTCTTTAAGTGACTTCTCAGTTTTTTCACCTGTAACAACAATGGTATCCATTGATTTTCGACTGTTTTGATCATCGTCGGCCCACGCTGAGCCTTGCGTAACAAGTAATGATGCAAGCATAACTTTGGTGAGTGAATTAAGTTTAAATGCTGTAGCCAATGTCCTTTCCCCGTAAGAGATTATTAGAATTAAACAAATTGCGTTTGATAAAAAACGCTAGGAAATTAACACAAGCTTAATGTTATTGCAATTGAGTTTAGTTATCATTTACAATGAGATTTAACGTTTACTACAACTATAATCTCATGCTCATTTTTACTGTTACTCTGCTTATCTTTTTCGCTGTCAGTATTTTATATTGCACCAGAAAACAGCAGCGATTCTTAAAAAAACCAATTAAAAAACAATGGCGATTACTTTCAATTGCGTTAACTATTTGCGCATCAATACTTGCCCTTCAACAATTCTCAGTCACAGCGGCCGTGTTCTACATCATCTTTAGTGTGATGCTAATGTTGATGCTGCTCCCTTTTGCGAGCCTGCTGCAAAGAAAAGGATAACTCATGACAAGTTCAGCTAAACGCCAACCAACTTGGTTAGGGAAAACGCTAGCAGGTACAATTTTAGGGCTAGCACTTTCATTTATTTTCGTTGCTTTTTTTGCTTGGTATGGCCCTGGAGGCATTGATGCTCGCGATAAAGTGCAATTTAACATGTGGATGATCACGCCGGTTTGGCTAACCATTTTTAGTTTTAGTTATTTGTTCAACTCAGCAAAGCAAGCTTGGCTTGTACTTGGTGGGTTAACTGTGCTGCTTTATGGCGTATTTTTTATGCTAAGGAACGCATTATGAAAGTCAGATCGGATATTCTTCGCACCTATCAAGGAGTACACACATGGACAGGCATCATTGCAGGTTTAGTACTATTCATAGGTTTTTATGCTGGCAGCTTGACCATGTTCAAACACGAACTTCAGCAATGGGCTGCCCCCATTCAAGCTCCTAAAGTCACCAGCTCTAGTTATGACTACCAAAAGCTTGTAGATACTGCAATTAATGAACATAGTGAGCAACTGGCCAAAGGTTTTAACCTCGATTTACATACCCCAAATGCGCCTCTTTCGTGGTATATCAAAGGCAATGCCCGAGGCATGGAGCTTGATAAACAACTGAACTTCGCCCACCTAAATGCTGATGGCAGTTTAAACGTCAGCGTACAAACCGAAAATGAACTTGCTGATTTAGTTGATTATTTACACCGTACAGCAGGCTTTATAGGCGAAATTGGTCATGATCAATCAGGGGTGTATATTCTTGGTATTGCCTGTATTTTGTATTTTTTAGCTTTGGTCTCAGGAGTGATTATTTTACTGCCGACATTAGTTAAAACTTTTTTTGCACTGCGAAAAGAAAAAGGGCCTAGTCGATTTTGGCTTGATAGCCATAACCTTGTCGGTATAGCCAGTTTACCATTTCATTTAGTCATTGCTTTTACCGTGGTGGTATTTGCATTTCATGATTTTATTTATGGTGGTTTAGCACAATTTTATGATGGTAAGCCGCTATTTCAGCGCCCTACGCCTGCGGCGCAAAGTTTTCATATTGAAAACTTGCCACGCATTGATGAGCAAGTACTCGCAGCGAAAAACTATGCCCCCGGCTATGAGCCAATCCATATTCGCTATAGTAATTTAAATTCAGCATCACCTTCTGCGGTGTTTATGATGAGTAACAATAATGCGGTAGTGCGTGGACCAGATACTGATTACCTATTCATGAACCCGTACACACTAGAAGTGGTTAACTCAAGCTACCCGCAAGGCGAAGATGCAGTGTGGGGTAACATGGTTGCCAGTATTTTCTCACTTCATTTTGGCACCTATGGAGGAGACTGGGGTCGTTGGGGTTACTTCATTATGGGATTACTTGGCGCCTTCTTATTCTATTCAGGTAATTTATTGTGGATAGACAAACGCTTCAAAAAAAATCCTAATAAACGCAGTACCTTGTTTATGGCAAAACTCACCATTGGCGTTTGTTTAGGGTCTATGATTGCCGTTGCTTTTACACTCGTCGCTGCCAAATGGCTACCTGCATTTGTTAGCAACACAAACTACGCTACCCTATACAGTTACTATGCAGCCTTTTTTGTTTTTGTAATATATAGCTTCTTAAAACCTGTGCAAAAGGCAACCACGGTTGGGTTTTATTTACTCGCAAGTCTGTGTGCATTAATGGTGTTATCTACGCTAGTAAAACTTGCCAGCGACACCAATTCACTATTTTACTCAAGCTATTTAGTTGATATTGTCGCTGCTATTTTTGCGGCTACTTTCTTTAAAGTGGCAAAACGCCAGCAGCAAAAACAGGCCACGCAAACCATCATGCCGACCTTTGAACAAGCAGGACAAAGTTAAGCACTCTCTTTATGGGTATCAAAGCAATTTGATACCCATAATTTTGCTTTATCGAAAATCTGTGTCTGTTTAACGAAAAACATTTCTTCTCCCTCAAAACATCAGTAGAATCGCCGCAAACTTGAACTATTAACTTTCATAAGGACAGTGATGCAGCGCACCATTCCACCGTTTTTTATTGCTGTTATTTGCGTGCTTCTTGCAATGGTTACCATTCAATCTGGTGCCTCTGTTGCAAAGCAATTATTCCCTTTAATAGGCCCTGAAGGTACCACAGCACTTCGATTAGGTTTTTCAGCTGCTATTTTGTGCCTGGTTTTTAAGCCTTGGCGAGCTTTTCCGCCGATAGGGCAACGCATGCCGATCATCGTTTATGGACTGAGTTTAGGTGGCATGAATATCCTGTTCTATTACGCGATTGAGCGCATTCCTTTAGGCATTGGTGTTGCTCTGGAGTTTACTGGCCCCCTTGCAGTTGCCCTACTTTCATCTCGTAAAAAGCGCGATCTGTTTTGGGTAGCCTGCGCCATTGCTGGCATTATTTTATTGCTACCTGACATGAAAGGCGAAGACAGCCTCGACCCTGTTGGTGTTATTTTAGCCCTTGCAGCAGGTGCATGTTGGGCGTTTTATATATTGTTTGGCAAAAAAACTGGAAACCAAGGCTCTGGCGGGATGACTGTAGCCATGGGGATGAGCGTCGCCGCGATTGTGCTTGTGCCTTACGGCGCCGTTTCGCAAGGCGCTGCATTATTGAGTTGGGAAGTATTACCACTTGGTATTTTAGTAGCTATTATGTCTAGCGCACTACCCTATACGTTAGAAATGGTGGCACTTCGCAATATGCCCGCCCAAGGCTTTAGCATCATGATGAGTTTAGAGCCTGCGATCGCAGCATTGGCTGGTTTTATAATCCTCTCTGAATTTTTAAGTGTATGGCAATGGCTGGCCATTTTATTAGTGATTACCGCTTCGGTTGGCAGTTCGATGTCAAGCAATTCTGAAGATCAGAAAAGTCAGAAAAATAGGTAATTTAACACTTTATATACATTTTTTAATACTTAAAGATTGAGCTTTAGACTCAAAAACAGCTTTTATCGGCATTCGTAAAGTGAAGTGGCTCACTATAATGCTCACTATTAATACAAAGTGGTCTTATCTCTTTGTGTCGTAATAAACCTAATCGTGGGATTTACTTATGTCGATAAAAACTAACTTGTTACTTTCAAGCCTTGCAGTTGCAACTACATTAGCTGTAACAAATACTGTGGCTGCTAGCTGCCAAGGCGAAATTTTTGCAATGAACTCAGGCCGTGGTGAAACCGGTGTTGTATTTAGCCTTGACGAGCAAAATAAGTCGGCTACAGCACACTCAATCGCCCAATTTAGTTCTGCAGCCATTGCTTATGATGCCTCAACAAATCGTACCTACTATGCTTCATCACCCATTCCGTTAGAGTACAAAGTTGATGTAAACCATCTAGATGTTAGTGATGAGCAGTATTCTCACCTACCAATTCGTGCCGATAAATTCAAATATAGTCGCTTAGCCTATTTAGATCATGTTACAGGTGAACATGTTGTGGTTGGAACAACTAAATCTGTAATTGGTATGACATATGATGCAAGCTCTGATTCATTACTTGCAGTAAGTTTTACCAAGCTTTATAGCATTAATAAAACCACAGGCGAAGCAACTGTATTAGCTGATTACAGCGACCTTGAGGGCTTGAGCCGCGCTGATTTAGTCGTTAAAAATGGCGAGCTTTTGCTAATAACCTCAACCTCAGTTTATAGTATTGACCGCACAAGCTTTATGGCTACAGAGCTTTCAAAACACGATTTAATCGCGGTAGGTGGTGCGACTGTTAATAAAAATGGCGACCTTGTGATCAGCCGCTCTGTCATCAACGACCATGGCGATAAGAACGAATCAAAGCTATACCGCTTAAATCCATATTCAGGCGAAACCTGTCTTGCTGCAACATTGCCAGTTCGCATTAACGACTTAACGACCAATACGCTTAATGCTGTGGCATGTGATGTAGAACCTAGTTGCTCATTACCAAGTGAATTAATCCCTTACTACTCAGAAGCAGTGATTAAACAGCTTGATAGCAACTGGAAGAGCTATGACTTTGGCAACCAAGAATTTATAGCTCCTGCGGTATTTACTTCGGCACCGACATTTAATGGTAAACACGGTGGTACAAACCGTTTAACTGATGTAACACCTGTGGGTTATTCAGTATCTTTCCAAGAGTGGCAATATCTGCAAAATGGCAATGGTCACCCTCATATTGAGTCGTTTGACTTTTTAACTATGGACGAAGGTCGTTACACAATGAGCGATGGCACTATCGTTGAAATTGGTACCTTTACTCTAAATGGTACAAAAGAATTTAAAGATATTGTGTTTAGCAAAGAATTTACTGCAAAACCACATGTATTTTTGCAAACACAAACCTTTAATGGCCCACATACCGTATATACGCGAGTTACAAGCTTAAATAATACAGGTTTTAGTGCCGCATTTTTTGAACAAGATACTTTAAATGAAGGTCATTGGAATGAACGTGTTGCTTATTTTGCAATTCTTCCTGGCTCAGGCACAACAGGTACTCTTGAGACTCGTGCTGGTAATAAGCAATATAGCTTACATCAAGCAGATATAGATCATAACGGTGGCCAAATTGGTGAGCATTTCTACCTGATACACGAGGAACAATCTGAGGATGAAGAGATCAACCATACCAAAGAGCAGGTAATAGTAATAGATATTGAGGAAGTAAGCCTTGTTCAATCTATTACAAGTAGAGGTCCTGATAACTTTAGTATCCGCAGAAAATAACCCCTAAATTTAGGCGCCTCAGGGCGCCTTTTTTATTTCTAATTAGCCTTACTCTCTATCCGTTCCCAAAAAAGGAAGAGCGTTTACTTAAACGCGGTTATTACACATTTTTTGGTAAAAAATGATAATTATTAGATATTTTACTCTACTTAAGACTTGTTAATCAAAAGCTCACCTATATAATGCAAATAAAAATAATTAACATTTGTAAAACCAATTGAAACCTGCAATGACCTCTCTAAAAAAAACGGCTCTCGCTATTGCCATAGCCAGCACTATTATTTCTCCGGCTGTGTCTGCGGATGACGCCAACATTGAAAAAATTGTTGTAAAAGGGCAAAAAATAGACCGAACCTTACAAGAAACACCAGCAAGTGTTGCCGTGATAACGAGTCAAACAGTAGAGCGTGAAAACTTAAATGATTTTTACGATGTATTAGCGCGAACACCTAATACATCAGGCACCGATGGTGCTGGGTTTAATATTCGTGGAATCGATGCATTTAATGTCACTGGCGGCGGCTCTGGTGGGCTAGCAAGTGTCTATATTGATGGTGCCCCTGTGTCTTATCGAATGATGCAACAAGGCGGCTTCTCAACATGGGATATTAGCCAAGTCGAGATATTACGAGGTCCGCAATCAACTTTGCAAGGGCGTAATTCTTTAGCAGGCGCAGTGGTAATGAAAACTCGTGATGCTATGCATGAATTTGATTTTAAAGGTCGCTTAGGGGTTGGCGAGTATGGTACACAAGAGGCCGCTGTTGCTTTTGGTGGCAGCTTAATTGAAGACGAGTTAGCATTTCGTGTTAGCGGTGAAAAACGTGACTTTGATGGCTACAATACTAATGTTGCAACAGGCAAAGAATCTGACTTTGATAACAACGAATTTTATCGTGCGAAGCTGCGTTATACCCCCTCTGCATTACCTGAATTTGAAGCACAATTTAGTTTTATGCACAGCGAAAATGACAAAGGTATCGACTGGGTTATGGTTGAAAGTGGTCATCAAGACTACCCTATTAATGATATCTACAAAGACAGGTACGTATACTTAGATTCGCCGACTTATGAATGGACAGATACTGACTTATACATTTTAAACCTTGATTACGATCTTAATGATCAATGGTCATTTGCATCTATCACTACTTACTCTGACGCTGCCTATGGTTATGAGTGGGATGGTGATGCGAGTATGAATCCACCAAAATCGACTCTAACAGATGTAAGAAAAGACGAAACAAAAACACAAGAGCTGCGATTTACTTATGATGGCGATAAACTTTCTGGTTTGATTGGCTTCTATTATTCAGATCTTGATGTTTTTGATAGTAGTGGTGGTGAGCGAGGCATTACATTTGCAGATTTAGGTGTGCGTTCATTATTAACTGCACCGGCTGAATTCGGTGGTCTAGGTTTACCTGCAGCATTAGCTGATCAAGTACTGCAATTTTATGCCGCAGCAGATCCTGTTTTTATTAGCCAAAACTCTGATTACATTCAAAGAGTAAAAACTAAAGCATTGTTTGCTGATTTTACTTATGAAGTTAACGACAACTGGGATATATTTGCCGGACTTCGTTACGACAAAGAAGAGCAAGCCAACGGTACAATTGCAGACATCTATATCACAGAGCAAACTCAAGCTGTACTGCCAAACCCAGAAGACTTCGCAACCAACCCTATGCTTGCCCAATTGGTAGCCGGTATTAACCAGCAGCTTTTTGCAATGGCAGATGGCGCATCAGGGGATGAGCCTGTAGAGGATGCTGACTTTGACTCATGGCTACCAAAGCTAGGGGCAACATACCGCTTCAATCAAGATATTTCTACAAGCTTCACAGTACAAAAAGGCTATCGCTCAGGCGGTGTCGGCACCAATGTAGCAAAAGCGACACCATTTACTTTTGATCCTGAGTATACATGGAATTATGAACTTGCATTTCGCTCAGTCTGGTTAGATGAAAAGTTAGTAGTCAACGCCAATATTTTCTACCTTGATTGGACCGACCAACAAATTGCGGTTTATCTATCAGGTAATCAATACGATAGAGAAACTCGCAATGTCGGTAAATCACACGTTCAAGGCTTTGAAACAGAAATTAGTTATGAACTTACAAATAACCTTAACTTTTATGGTGGGTTAGGTTATTCAAAAACCAAAATTGATGAGTTTGTTACTGACGTCAATGGCTCAGACGAAGATTACCAAGGCCGTCCTTTCGCTGGGGCACCAGAGTGGACTGCACTTGTTGGCTTAGATTACTTTAACGAACAAGGTTTCGTTGCAAATATCAATGCAAGCTATACAGGAAGCTCACAACGCTTGTCGATTCCCAAAGAAACAAGTGACAGCATTTTTATTGATCCACGAAATGAAGCCTACTGGTTAGTAAATACGCGAGTTGGTTATCAATGGGATAATTATGGCGTTTATGCACTAATCGAGAATCTACTTGATGAACAATACGTTGCACTTGAACCAGCTGGTTTTAACAATCAAACATTAAGCTCACCAAGAACCGCGAGTATTCGTTTCGAAGTAAGCTTTTAATAAAATGCGGCGGCTAAGGCCGCCTTTTTGAGGGGCATAAAAATGACTAAAAACCACACCTTCTCTGCAACTAAGCGGCGCCATTTTATGGCTTGTTTACTTGCCTTGCTGACTGCGATTGTAATGATCCCAGGAATGACAACATACCTTCCATTTGCGATTGAAGAACAAATACTTATTCCAATAATGTTGTTTCCTTTAATTTGGACAGCCTTGTTTATCTATGCCTATATGGCTGAAAAAGCGTGGCACCCTTTTGCATTGATGGTATTTATTTTGATAAGTCATGGTGGTCTGAGCTACTTAGCATTGACTGGGGGGCAGTCATGAAATCAATCAGCTTGAAAAAACTTTTCTTAATGCATAGCTGGGTCGGTATAGTGACTGCCATCTTGCTGTTTATTGTTTGCTTCACTGGTGCGTTAGCAGTGTTAAGCCGCCCAGAACTAAAGATTTGGGCGAATCCAGAGCTACATCAACTCAGTACACTTCCAAGCGAAAAAATCACAGATATAATAAATACATACCATAAAACTGTACCGAAAGAGTTTGGCGAAAATATTCATGTGTATTTACCAACGGGGCACAATACACATTTACTAACCGTATTGTTTGAATCACACCATGGAGATGAAAACTACAGCGAAGCGGCTGCTTATGCTTATCAGTTTGATCCGCGTAATTATCAATTAGTGAATGAATACTATGGGGCAACGGGTTACTTTTACGAACACAGAAAAACAGATGCCCCATCATTTATCGGGCATTTTCATGCAGACCTACATTTAGGTAGACCTATAGGCTTAATTTTAACCGGATTCTTAGGGTTAACGTTGCTTGTTTCTACAGTGACTGGTTTATTTATACATCGACAATTTTTTAAGGAGCTATTCACATTTAGGCGCAAAAAACCGCTTGATGTCATTATTAACGATGGCCATAAAATTATGGGGATTTGGGGCAGCTTATTCCATGCAGTCATTGGTTTTACAGGTGCTTTTTTAGGGCTTGCTACCGTTATTTTGCTACCCGCAGCGGCATTTGTTAGCTTTGGCGGCGATCAAGAGAAATTGATTGAAAAGTTCACCGCCATTCCAGAACCCATTATCAGCGAACAATTTCAAGCCACAGATATAAATGCCATTTTGCTAGATGCACAAGTACGCTACCCAAAAGCAAAGATAATTGATCTCACTATAATGGCGCATAATGATGCAAATGCAGAAGTCTACATGCGACTAATTGGTGGTGAGCAAGTGGCTTCACAATTGTTGAAATACCATGGCTCTGGTGAGTTTGTAAAATCAATGAGCAGTTTTGGCGATATACCAGGGGCATCAATCAAAGTACTAGAGTTATTGTTTCCGCTTCATTTTGGTAATTTTGCAGGCTTGTTTGTTAAATTAGTTTGGGTATTGCTAGGGCTGAGCACTGCGTTGTTACCGCTATCAGGTATGATGATGTGGCTTGCCAAACGCAGTCGGGGCAATAACCCCACACTCAGTCAACAAGCGTATCAGCGCTGGAACAGAGTTATTATTGGTACTTGCGGTGGCCTTGTATTAGCGTGTGCTATTTTATTCCCTGCTCAAATACTATTAAATAACCTGGTCGATAGTACCTTGCATAACAAGGTATTTGCTCCATTATTCTTTTATAGCTGGTTAGTATGGTCTTTATTGGCTCTATTACCGTTGAACTATCAGCGCTTTTTACAAATCACGCTTATTGTCATTGGTGTAGCATGTTCGGCCATCTTACCTCTTAATCTAATACTTTCATCCAGTCACGCTTTTAGCGCAGCTAACCTGTTAGTGAGTGTCGTTGATATGAGCTTTTTTGTAATCGGCTTTACCGTGTTATATGGCGCTTTTTGTAAAGTGAATATTCAAGATATCTCTAAAACGAAAAAGTTAGAACAGGAGTTAACAGTATGAACTTACTTCTCCTTATTGCCGCAATAATATTACTTTTAGGTAGTAATTTACTGCTTAGAAGCACAATAAGAACCTATAACCTCTTATCACCGTGTTTACTAATTATTGCAACAATATTACTAACACTCATTTATGGTGTAGTTGCAGGTGTTTTCATCGCCATTGCAAGCTTCCTCCTGATAGGCCTATTAACTGCACTATGCCTTGGAAAGGCACAGTAAGTTTTAGTGAAGGCTGCGTAATAGCAGCCCTCACCCACCTTCCCAAAAAACGCAAAAATACCGCAAATAAATAATGATAATAGTTATCACTTGTGATACATTTTGAAAAGTTATTATATTACAAATAAAAATATTATTTTAATTCGTATCGTAAGCAAAATGCCGTATTGAATACCAATTAAAATAATAAAAATCATAACCCCTTGGAGATCATAATGAAGTTCACCCAGTTGCCTGTAGCCGCAGCCATCGCTTATACACTTTACCCTCAAATCAGCTATGCAGAGCAAATAACTGAAACAGAAGCCAATGTCGAAAAAATCGAAATTGTTGGCATACGTCAGAACCGTATTAGTGAAGGCGCGACAGGTTTAGCGCTCGAAATTGATGAAACTCCGCAATCAATTAGTGTGATCTCTGCTGAGCAATTAAAAAATTACTCTGCTTTTAACGTCAATGATGCTTTACGCTTAGCACCTGGTATCAATGTTGAAGAATGGGAAACTAACCGTACTAACTATACATCACGTGGTTTTGAAATTAAGAATACACAAATCGATGGTGTTGGCTTACCGAATGACTGGGGTATTGTCACTGGCGCAATGGAAGCGTACGGCTATGAAAAAATTGAAGTTATTCGTGGTGCCAATGGCTTACTTACTGGTGTAGGTAATGCTTCGGGTACGCTTAACTATGTGCGCAAACGCCCTAAAAACGAAAACAGCGGCGAAATCGGTGTCTCTGTTGGCTCTTGGGATTTTAAACGTCTACAAGCTGACTATTCACTATTATTAACCGAATCAGGTAGTTGGGCTGCACGCTTTGTGGCTGCAGCTGAAGATAAAGAGTCATATCTCGATGGACTTGAAAACAACCGCGAGTTTTTCTCTGCGGTAGTAGATGGTCAGCTTACAGATAACTCAACGGTTACTGTGGGATATTCATATCAAGATGCAGACACCGATGGCAATACTTGGGGCGGCCTTGTTTATAACTACACAGATGGCACACAAGCTAAATGGGACGAAAGCGACACAACCACCCAAGAATGGACAATGTGGGACACCATTAACACCTCTGCATTTGTTGAATACAACTATGTTTTTGCAAACGCGTGGCAACTTCAAGCGAGCTACAACTTCCGTGGCTTTGAAGAGCAAGACAAACTATTTTATGCCAGCGGCAGCATTGATAAAGACACCAATCTTGGCCTAAGTGGTTGGCCGGGTCGTTACGACAGCGAAGTAGATGCTGATTTATTTGAAATCAAAGCATTTGGTGCCTTTGAATTGTTTGGTAAAGAGCACCAAGCAAGCTTTGGGGTAAGCCATGCAAAAAGTGATGATGTGATGTATCAACACCCGTTTGATTTTGCAAATACACCAGCTTATGGACCAACGCCTGCGTTCCCGTACGATTTAGATGCGATCCCAGAACCTGAATGGTTAACGCCGGTTCTGTATTCAGATATTGAACAAAAGCTAACCCGTTACTTTGGCTCTGCTCAGTTAAATATTACTGATAAATTATTTACCGTGGTTGGTTTTAACGCTATTGAATTTGAACGCTCAGGTATGAATGCCGGTGCATCAATCGATAATGACGAAAGCGAGACAAGCCCATATGTCGGTTTTACCTATAAGTTAAACGACGATTTAAACCTATATGCCAGTTACTCAGATATTTATCAGCCGCAAGAACAAGCTGATTACAACGGCCAATACTTAGCACCTACCAAAGGCACTAACTTTGAAACCGGTGTTAAGGCTTCTTGGTTTGATGATGCTCTAATGACAACATTTGCTTATTTTACTGCTGAGCAAGATAACTTTGCGCAATACGCAGGCCTGACTGAAGATGGTATTTATTACTATGAAGGCGTGTCTATCGAGTCAGAAGGCTATGAGTTTGAAGTTACAGGTAAAATCACCGATGCTATGAATATCGTTGCATCTTATACGCATATTGATGTTACAGATGAAAATGGTGATGACACTAATAAATGGGCACCTCGCGATGTTGTCGGTGTAACAGTGGATTATGCACTAACAGATGCAGTGGTGGTTGGTTTAAATGGCCGTTGGCAATCTAAAATCGAAAGCACTGATTACAATGTTAAGCAAGGTAGTTACGCGCTGCTAAACGCCTTCGCACGTTGGAATATTAATGACCAAGTTGCAGTACAGGCTAACGTTAATAATATTACTGATGAGCAGTACATCAATAGCTTGCAAACTGTAGGTTATTATGGCGCACCAACAAACGGTAGCCTCACCCTGACTTATAAGTTTTAAACCTTATTTAGAACAGTGTCGTCTTCGTAGGCGACACTTATCTATCTGTCAGTCAAACTATAGTTGTTAAAGCTATCAATACACGGGACTAACTCCGCAAGATTATGCTTTTGATTATAGTTATGCAGAAAGCCTATTACTTCACAGCCACTTGCTTGTGCTGCAATTACTCCAGACCTAGAATCTTCAAAAATAATGGCTTGTTTACTGGTTATAGCTAATTTTTTTAATGCGAGTTGATACGCTTCTGGGTGAGGCTTTAAATTTGTCACTTGTTCATTAGTAATTATCACATCAAAAACATCCTCTA
Organism: Pseudoalteromonas sp. S2721; assembly: GCF_005887425.1. Taxonomy (NCBI): domain Bacteria; kingdom Pseudomonadati; phylum Pseudomonadota; class Gammaproteobacteria; order Alteromonadales; family Pseudoalteromonadaceae; genus Pseudoalteromonas; species Pseudoalteromonas sp. S2721. The sequence goes on along the minus strand of NZ_PNCZ01000027.1, from coordinate 49,127 downwards.
AATTTATTAATGATAAAACAGTATCGACCATCCACTGCGACGCTGAGGTTACTAAAGCACATTTTTTTTCATTTTTCTTAACATCGTTTAAGAGCCTTTTAGCTCCATTATTTAATTTTAGCTCTGCTCTCAATAACGTTTTGTAGTTTTTTTCAAAGCACGGGTTGAAGCTTTCTGGTACTTTGCTAATTTTTGCGTGGCTAAAAATATATTCAAGTACAGCTTGCCAACTTTGCCCCATTACTTCTTTATATATTTCAGCTTTGATTTTTACGTTAAATTCTAAGCATGTCATTGCTAAAGCTTTTGCTTTAAGCGGCTCAGAATTAACCAATGTGCCATCCATATCAAAAAGATACCCTTCATAGTTTTGCATTGATTGCTCCGGTTTTATTATTGCCAATTACTAAAATTTAGAATCAGTTTGTGTATTGAAAAGTCCACTACCTATCAGCACTTTCAGTTATTTATAAAAGCAAATTGACAAGATTAGCTTAGGTATGTAATTTACCAATTATAATTATTGTTTTACCAGAAAACTTACCAATTAATAAGCGTTCTTCGCATTAGTTATCTAAGACTCAAAATCGTTTTTATAGTTATGACTAATTTGAAGATCGGGAGAGATATAATGAAAAGACGGAGACGTTTTTGGACCGTTGTTGATAAATTAGAGTCTCAGATAGATCGTGGGATCTACCCTGTAGGGAGTCGCTTACCTGCAGAACGCGAATTAGCCGACACTCATCAAGTAAGCCGACCAACAATACGTGAAGCAATTATCGCGTTAGAAGTTCGTGGCCGTGTAGAAGTTAAAACTGGCTCTGGTGTATTTGTTACCGATAACTGCAAAGTAGAGACTGTAGATCAACCAATCAGTGCATTTGAGCTAACCCAAGCTCGTGCTTTGGTTGAAGCTGAAGCAGCAGCATTAGCAGCTGCGACAATTCAAGAACCAGAACTTGCTGCGCTAAAGCAAAGTTTAGAAGATATGAAAGTGCCCGATATGGCAATTGAAGCTGATCAGCGTTTTCATGAAATTATTGCTAAATCGACTCGAAATAATGCCATTGTGATGTCTATTCAGAACTTATGGAAATTAAGACGTTCTGAGCCACAAATAATCGCTGCCTATGAAGATGTTTGTTCGCAAAGTGATGAGCAACGCCTTCAAGAGCACACAAGTATTTACGAGGCAATTGCGAATAAGGATTCATCTGCGGCTCGTAAAGCAATGCACAACCACTTTAATCGTTTAATTAACTCACTATTTGCGGCAAGTGAAAAGAAAGCACTTGAAGAGATCAGAAGAAAAACGAATGAGACTCGTGGTTTGTATTCGATCTCACATTTAACTCAATAAAGATAAGCAAAACTTTAAGGCGGATTCTTAAAAAGTTTCAAACACCCCTAATTAAATATAAAAAAAGCAAGCTACTCAGCTTGCTTTTTTTCTAAATCGAACTGTTAGAATTTATAACTTACCCCAAATGTAATACGGCGGTCAGTTAAACCTTGATAACAAAGTAAAGCCCCTTCATTGACACATGATTGGCTAACTTCTGACTCAGTTAAATTCACTGCTTCAACAGCTAAATTAAGTTGTTCTGTCACATCATAGCTAACACTCGCATTTAATTGTCCACGATCCTCTTGAACAACCGGGAAACCCCACGGATAGCTTGATGTACTACCAAAGTCTTCTGAACGATAACCTTCACGCCACGTGTAGCGGGCACGAGCTGAAAACCCATATTTTTCATAATATAAAGTAAAATTATACGCGTTTTCAGAAAGATCAATTAATGGCTGCTTAGCAGAAACGGTAATATCTTCAATACCCGTTGTTAATGCGAAAATGGCATTAGCTCTACTCGTAGCCGTATCTATAGCCTCTCCTCCAGAAGACTTTTGATAGGTATAGTTAGCCATGACGCCAAAACCTGAAGCCCAACCTAAATCATTCTCAAACTCTGACAAGTCATATTGAAATGCCAGTTCTACACCTTGCTGTGTTCGCGTATCTGAATCATTAATCGTAGTTTGTGTTGGCACACAAAGCCCAACCCCTGGTTCCGGGCCAAATACATTAATATCGGCGATCGGATTAAAAGTACCACCTTCTTCACAAACAGGTCCTGTGGTATCACGGTAGCCTGTAGCTGGGTCTTCATAAGGGTCAACTTGTCGAGTTACATGTAAATCTTTTCGTTTTTTATGAAAGTAGCCAACACTCACTAATGCTGAAGGGGCAAAATACCACTCAGTAGAGATGTCAAACGAAGTTACTTCCTCTGGCTCAAGACCTGGGTTGCCAATTGACACCGCGCTGTTCGGACTTGTGCTATATGAAACTGAAGTCGATAGGTCATCGTAATCTGGACGACGAATATCCTTTGACCACCCTAAACGAACAATCACATCCTCAGAGACATTCGCGCTTAGGTTAAGGCGCGGTAAAATAAAATCATAATCTGCTTCAGAAACAATTTGCGATACTACTTGGTTCCCTTCATCATCAACAGTGACAGAATTACCTACAGAGGTAATATCTGTCTGTAAATATCGAACACCGATATTGCCTCTAAACATTTCGTACTCAAAATTAGCTTGTGCATACAAAGCATGAGTAACTTCTTCAATATCAAAAAACGCACTTACTTGTGAAGTTGGCGAGCTGATTGGTGCGCGATCAGAACCGGTAATGGCATTATTAGCCGCAATTGCATCATTTAAAACGCTTAATACGTAGTCTGGATTTGAACCTGCTAATTCAGGGTTAATAAGTAAAAAATCTTTAATGTATAGCTTGCGGCCATCTGCAGCATTAAAATTATCTGGGCCAGCAACTAAAAGTTCTGCGAATAGGTCACCCGATGGGCTGTCAGCCATTTTACGAAGACCAACATTGTTGCGAATTTGGTCTGAAGTACTTGTAGATTTGTTGTAACGATAACCAAAATCAACTGATGTAACGATACCGTCGAGGTAATAAACAAAATCAGTGCGAAATGCATCTTCTTGATTTTCAGTTGTGTCACGACCTTGGTTTACATCGCGTAAGACGACATTTGCAGGGTCGAGTAACTGTGAGCTGGTTGGCGCATTTGCTTCACTTTGGGCAATACCAAAGGATAAAGCACCACCACTTAAGTCATACTCAAAGGGGGTTCCATTTTCATTAGAGTCATTTGTAGCAACATTCGGGTTAATAAAATTCAATGTTGTATTGAAACTTGGAGTCGTTGAATCTGAACGAGATGTAGATGCTTCAACGCTAACAAATAGATCATCTCCTTGCCACTGGCCGCCTAAACGGAAAATCTGACTATCAGTTTGACGTGAGTTTGTATCACTTGAGAATCGAAGATTTGGATCTGCTCCGCCATCTTCTACTGGAATAACGCCCTTTAGAGCAGCCTCAATACTACCAAGGTCTTGACCGTCTAAGGTGCCAAAATGAATCGTTTCAAATTCCGTTGGAACAGATACATTCCTAAGATCACTCACACCAGAAGCCTGAACACGAGAGCTTTCTTGACGGCGATCTTGATCATTTACAACAGCATCAAAGAAAAATTTTGTACTATCATTTGGCGCCCATTCGAGTGTACCTGCAAAGTTTACGGTTTCGGACTCGTAATTATCGTAATCTTGGATCAAGAACTGAATTGGTAGAAAGTCAAATGATTGAGCGCTTTGAGCTCCACTCTCGGCAGCTACAGAGTTATCTCTATCTGCACGAGGTCTAAAAGCCGTGACATCCTGCTCCGCATAACTTGCACTAAAAACAGCACCAAACTCACCACCAGAAGATAGTTCCCAATTATCGCCCCATGATGCTGAGACTCTAGGCTTCATACCATCGGTAGATAAACTACTATCTTCACCTTGAACACGAATTGCAGCAAGTGTTTCATTGAGTTGTAGAGGGCGAATTGTACGTAGATTAATTGTTCCACCTACTGAGCCTTCGATGGTCTTCGCCTCCGGTGACTTAATAACTTCAACAGCAGAAATCATTGAGGCAGACACATCTTCAAAGCTAATGCCCGTGCGACCTGAACCTGAGCCAACAGTAGATACACCATTTATCTCTGTTCTATTAGCATTAGTTCCCCTAATTTGAACACCTGTACCAACACCTGCTTGGCGAGTAATTTGAACACCAGTAACATTTTCTAGTACTTCAGCTAAGTTCTGATCTGGTAATTTACCTATGTCTACGGCTTGAATGACTTCAACTAAACTGTCCGCTGAGCGCTTTTCCGCTAGTGCGTTAGTAAGTGACTGTCTAATTCCTGAGACTTCAATCACTTCAAATTCTTCTTCCGTTTTTGTTTGACTTGGTTCTTGCTGCGCAAATGCAACATTGAGTGTACTTGCTGAGAGTATCGCTAACGTAATACTAGAGAGTGTGTGTTTCATAGTGTTTCCTGTGTATTCAAACGCATGATGTAAATAATTGTTGTTGTAAAATTGCTAACTGCCCCACAAAAGGTTAACCAAATAATTGCACTCACCACAAAAAAGATCAACCTTTTGGTAATAACTTTATTTAAAAAAACCACAACATAGTTATTACCAATAAATATAGAAGAAGCCCCAAAAAAACAAACTCAATTAAAACAATTACTTAAAAAAACAACACATTTACAGACACACTCGCCAACTACTCAAACATTAAGCCAACATTTATAAACACAACAAAATTGGTTAACCAATTAGTTTTAAGCAAAAAAAAGAGCGGCTATCCGCTCTTTTGACTCTCACAAAATCAGTTAATACTTAAATGTTACTCCTGCAAATAAGCGAGGACCATAATCATTTACTTCACCAAGATTTCCTTGAGTATAGAAATCTTGCGATTTAGGCGCACCGAATAAATTGATTGCTTCAACTTTAACTTTTACATGTTTATTTACTTTATATGAAGCACGCATCTCCCAAGTACCCACAGCATCTACGTAACGTAAACGTGTACCGTTTGATGTATATGGTTGAAAATATTCACTGCGATATTTATAAATGATAGCAGTATCTAAATCACCAATCTGGTAATACACTTGGCTACTAAATACATGCTCAGAAAACCCTGGCACAGATCCCGGCGGCACAATCCCTTGTGTTAATTGCGTTGTGTTACCTTCAACATCGGTAATAAAGGTATCACCATAGTTACTGTCTTCAAACTCAAAGTCAGTATCTGCGTAGTTGTAGCCTACTTTAATTCCTATGCCGCTGTCCCAACGATAAGTAATAGATGTTTCTAAGCCATACAAATCGCTTTTATCACTAGTTGTTACTGAGTTGGTGACTGGTAAACTAAAGCGCTCACCATCAATAATAAACTCTTCAAGAACGGTTTGCTGTTGAAAGCCTCCCTGAAATTGCTTGTAGTAAAAACCAAATGCAAATATCGCATCTTCATTTGGGTACCACTCAATTGCTGCATCATAGTTCCATGACATCAACGGTTGTAAATTAGGATTTCCCGAACCATTAACACCTATTATTAAATCTGATAATGAGGTTGGTGCGTCATCATCATCAGTTTGGAATGTACGGCTATATCCCATGTCTGAGGGATCGGCACGGGACATCCCACGGTAAATGCCACCACGAATTAAAATATCTTCGTTATAGTCAACAACTAGATTAAAGCTAGGCAGTAGTTCTGTATAACCGCCTCCTCCAGATACCTGCTCTAAGGCATCACCCGATGCAAGGGTTAAGGTACCATCTGGGTTAGTAACAATTTCAAACTCATTTCTAAATCCTAACGATGTTACGTCAGTATCAACAAACCGAACACCCACATTACCGCGAATAAACTTACCAAACATTTCAGTATCATAATTTGCCATCAGATACGCTGAGGTCGTTTTTTCGGTTACATCTTTGGTGCCTGCATTGATGTACTCAACTTCGGGGTAAGCATAGTCGTCTCCTGCAAGTGCCTGAGCAAAACACACATTATCATAGGTTGCCCAAGATGAGCCGCTAGCAATTGCATTACCGTCACTATCCAGCTGAGTAATTAAATCACCATCTGAAACACCCGATAAAAAGCCTGATTCAGGGAAAGCAATTTGACAACTTTCAAGAATATCAATTGCAGATTGCTCCGAAGAAAACGTAAATTCACTTCTTGAACCATTACCTTGGTTACCACCAAATTGGATAAAGTTCATTTCAGAGGCTCTAACTCCCCCCTGAATACTTGTAAAAGCACTGTCATTCAGGGTGTAATCAAAGTCAAAACGTGCTGCAACCACTTCATTTTTTCGTACATTTTCACGATCCATTCGTGAGCGTAAGCTGTCTGTAAAGTTTGCGATATCAGTAACATCAAAGTCCGTTATGCTAAAATGCGGAATGTGCTCACCCATATCCCAAGAGAAAAAAGGTCGGCTTGAAGTACGGCCTCGGTTAGAGATCTGTAGCTCCTCACGTTGTGTTTGTGAGTACGACACATCAAATTTTAGGGTTAATCTATCGGTGGCATAGTGCTCTACATTAATGCCATAGCCTTGGTAGTTTTCTTCACGAGAAAATTGCTCCCCAGCAGACTCAATACGCTCCTCACCTTGCCAATGTAAAATGCCACCAACATTATTTGTGATCAACGAAGGCCCTGTAACTCCGGGCGTGGCACGTTTTTGTAAAAAAATAAGATCATGGCGAGCCTCAGCCTGAATACGATCAGATATCTGAGCATCAAAATTTATATCCCATGTTGACGATGGCTGAAATTGCAACGCTAAGAAGAACGCATCACGTTCATCTGATGTTTCGTTTTGTCTAAAACTACGACTACTTCCGGTCCAGGCATAGGGTGTTCCTGCACTTATTGCATTGCCTGTTTCTGGGTCAATCTGCGTATTATAACCTTGGTTTTTACTGCCACTAACCTGATCCTCACAATCACCGGCTTCGCCGCGATAAAAGCCTTCATTGGTATTATTAGGATCATTCAAACATGCCCATAAAGATGATCCTGTAGGACTAGAACTACGGTATTCGCCCTCAGGTTGGCTAATATCTTGACGCTGTAGCCCAAAAGACACCCCTAACGCTTGACCACCATCAAATTCAAACTGATCCACATAACTAAATGTGCCTCTAAAACCAACATCACTTTGCAGTGAATTATCAACATTACTTTCGTCAGGGTTATAGTTTACTTTTACCTCACCCTGCAGGCGCTGCTTACCAAAATCCAGAGGCTGTACTGTTTCTAGGGCAATTACACCAGCAACTCCGCCCTCAATCATTGAGGCATCTTGGGTTTTATAAATAGCCACTTTCTTGACTAATTCAGATGGAAACTGAGAAAAGTTAACCGAGCGGTCGCCACTGCCATTAGTTGCTTCTCGGCCATTGATATGCGTGGCACTTAGAAAGGGGCCAAGGCCACGAATGGTGATCTCTGTAGCTCCGCCATTTTCTCGGTGCGATGCTGCGCCAGTAATTGATTCAAGCGCTTCACCAATCGAAAGTGCTGGTAAATCGCCAATATCTTCAGCAGATAAACCATCTACAACAGTGGTTGCTTCACGTTTAATTGAAATTTGGTTTTGAATAGTTTTACGCGAGCCAGTCACGCTAATAATTTCAATCCCAGCTTCCTCTTCAGCCTGCTCTTGTTGTTGTGCTTGTTGAGCATACGCTGAGAACGTAAAGGTACCAGCAACCCCAACTAGCAAGGTTGATTTAACCAACCGTGCCACAGGGTTTAGCAATAAATGCATGTGTTTTAAATTTTTATTGTGTTCATTATTCAACGACATGGTTATTCTCCATTAGTTTTTAGACTGCTTGTCGCTTTAAGTTTGTTGTCAATTTATTGTTGTTCTGCTTGCCACGTTGAGCCTGCGCCTACATCTTCTTCTTTAATCAGGTACAGTCCTTTTGCACCAGCAAGCGCTTGTGCTCCACTTACATCAGTTTCAAGTAAGCCATTGTCAGCAGTCACAAATTCAGGAACTTCTTTTGAGTTTGCAGCAGGGTCTTGATCAATAGCCCCATCGGCATCAAAATCTCCGTTGCCATTGAGTTTTCTTATATCTACCCAGTAATCATCTTCGGCATCACCTGAAGCGTAACTGTCACTAAAGCCAAAGCTATTAGAGAACACAGATTGGGTGTGATTAATTAAATCGCAGTCATACTCAAAGGAATGATCACTGCTGCTAGCATCAAAAGGTAAAAATAGCCCTTGTGTTTCTTGGTTGTCATTCAGGCCATTGGCGATTAAATTGCCATCAAAAGTAATCTTGAAGAAGTTTTTCGTTAACCCATACAACACTGGGGCATTGTCGGCTGTGAGTTCGTCGCAATCACCTACGGGGGCTTTAGAGCCTATTTCAGTGCTAAATACAATCGGTTGTATCGAGTTTAAAACCGTATTATTTGATACATCTAGGGTAAAATCACCAGCGCTATCAAGCACCGCTTGGTTGCCAGCGTTAGGCACGCCACCTGAGGCCTGTGAAAACGGGTTTGCGGTAAAAACTATACCACCAGTTTCTTTACCGTCGGCACGGATACCTGCAATGTAGTTATTAGTCACTGAGTGCCCTAAAGGTGTTATAAGTACGCCACTGGGCCTATCGTTACTTTGTGCAATATCTGATTTGCGGATAATTACGTTATTACTTACTGTATTGAAGCCACCGTCTTCTAACGATATAGCACCATTTGGATTGATAATGGTATTGCCGTTGATACTAGCGCCTGAGGTTTGTACCCGCATAACACGGCGCCCTGTCACAAAGTCATCGATTCGATTATATTGAACTTTAAAGTTACTTAACTGCGCAGCATCTTCACCAGTGCTGCTGCCCACATTAATGACCATTAAGCTTGAATCTAAACTTGCGTTAGCCGCACTATTATTAAATAAGTTATATTGTATGATGTGATTTGTACTTGATGATGCCAGCTTAACAACAGCGCCTTTTTCAGCATTGTTACGGTTTGCAAAGGTGTTGCGCTCAATTAGTGCGTTGTTTCCTTTGACCACCAGCCAGTGGTAGGTTTCGTTATTTAAATCAGTCTGATCGCCATCCATAACATTATGTGAAAAAACAAAGTTATCCGCTTCTGAATAAATAACTGCTTGCTCTTGCGAATCACAGTACGACCCTGCTAGCGTGTCGAGATTTTTAAATGTCAGGCCTGATAATTGTACGCCATCAACATCACTGGCAACATGAATACATACATCACCGCTGATCACTGGAGTTTGCTGTTCAACCGCACGAATTGTAACCTCTGAGGTTAGCAAAATTTCAGCTAAGTCAGCGTAGATACCGGAGTTTAAACCAATAACTGAGCCATCAACTGGGGCATTCAGTGCGGCACTTAACGCCGCTTTGTCACTCACCACCTGTGAATAAACAATAGAATCAAGCGCTGTTGATACTTGCCCTGCAAATCCATCATTATCAGTATAAGTGGCAGAAACAGAAATAATAGCGCCTGCGTAGTCTGTTGGAGTGAACGTTTTTGCTGTTGCATCTGCAATGACTTCGCCATCGTGATACCAGCTATAGCTAACATTTGCCTCATCAATGCCATTATTATCAGCAATTTCGGCACTAAGCGTAACATCAGCAAGATAAGGAGCGGTGCCAATAATAGCGATACTGCCAGCTTGATCTACCGCTACTTCTGATACCTCGATGGTGGCCTCAGAAAGATTATCTTCACTAAAACCATGATCATCGGTATACATCACTTGAACAGTGAATGACTTTCCAAGGTGAGATTGGTTGACCGTAATGCTAGGTTGTGTTGCCTCAGTAATTACTTCTGAGTTTAAAAACCACTGGTAACTAATTTCACCAGAAATACCATCTGCATCTGTCACCTCAGCGCTGAGCACATTACCCACAGTTGGCGCACCAACTATACTCACCACGCCTTGTTCATTAACACGTTGAACAGCTAGTGTTGGTGCTGAAATTGCTGTTTCATCAAAACCTTGGTTATCTTCAAAGTTTGCTCTAACAGTAATCACTTTGCCAAATTGTTGCTCGGTAAGTAAAAGGCTAGATAATAGCTCGTTTTCAATAACAGCCCCATCAGCTTGCCATTCAAAAATAACCGTTTCAGGATCAAAACCGTTATCATCTGTAACAGTGGCCATCAGTGTTGAACCTATCAATGCATCACCGCTAATCGTGACTGATGATGGATGTGCAAGCGCTGCCACGTTAGCTGTTTTGTCTGTAATATGTGATTCGTTCACACCGCCATTGTCGGTATATTTAGCTTGTGCTGACAATTGCATGCCTATTTGCTGTTGTGTGATCAGCAACGACTCACCATTTTCACCTTCAATGAGTTGATCATCTGCATACCAGTAATAACTTACATTACTTGAGATACCATCAGGATCACTCACTGAAACTTGTAAAGTTTGCCCAACAACTGCTGAGCCAGACAGCACTACTGAGCCGATATTATTATTATTCTTATTCTCATCACCTGCATTACAGCCAACTAATGCGGCTGCAACCGAACAAAGTGTAAAGTGTCGTAAGTTCATGATGATATCATTCTCCTTGGGAGGAATTTGGCATCGCGTGTTCTTTATTACCAAAAACCAACATTGTTGTTACCAAAAAACTAACAAACTGCAATAATTGTTAACCATTTTTAGTATATAAACACAGCAAAAAAAATTTTACCACCACATTTAGAAAGAATGACAAAATAAAACTTACCAAACACTAAAAATTGGTAATAACAAAAAACTTTTAAAACTTACCAAAACTTAAGTTTTTAACTATTTTTATAAACAAGGAGACACAGCAGTCATCTAGCAAACACGACATGTGATGACTTTGGAAGAAATTTAGAACATAGCAATAACGTAGGCTCCAGCTAGTTTAGAGCCTACAATTTGTATAAGATTAAGAGTAGATAAATTAATGCAAGTTAGCTAAGTGATAAAAAGAGGCTTGTACAAAATCTTTTGAGTTTCCTGTGTTATTTTGGTTATAAACACCCGCTTTAAAATACATATATTGGTTATTTTTGTTATAACCACTGTCATTCATGTCCAAGTGTTTTGTTATTACAGGTTTACCTTCGCGGATCAAGGTAACAAATAACACGCTATTTTCGACCGTAATTTTATAGCTAAATTTTTCATTTAGCTTAATTCCATCTTCAGGATCATCAAGGGTATGTGAACGTGAGCCTATAAGGTTAACCCAAATATCATCGCCGCCATTAATTTCATGTGCAAAATACACTGATCCTCGCTCATTATTTGGCAACTTGCGGTAATACAAGCGGATCGGCTCATCATCAGTGGCATGGATCTGGCCGATAATAACGCGACCAACCTTTTTAATATCGCCCGTTGTTGATACACGATTAACCGCAAGCGTGGCCTCTAAGCTGCCCTCAATAGCCCCAGCTTCTCGCTTTACAGAGCCATGAGCAGAGCTAAACACCCAGTTATTTTTAGTTATTCCTTTTGTTTTTATACGGGTATTGCCTTGCCTAAGCATTTCACGAAGCTCAGTACGCGCATATTTAGTATTTTTAGAAGTTTTTGCCCCTTGGTTAGGGCAGGCAAACACCATTGCGCCATCTTGCGCGGTATAAAATAACGGAGCAAGTACAAAACCGTCACTGAGTGCTGACTCTAACACGGTGTCGGCTTTTTTATCTTTATTTAAATCTGTGGGTAAGGTTAAGTACCAATCGCGTAAGTCAAAATTATCACTGGGAGGTTTAGTCGGATCTAACTTGCTAAAATCACCTAGTAACACTCCTGAGGCTAATTGCAGATGAGATTGTGGAATATTCACCTGTGCGAACAATGTGAAACTTGCGAAACTTGCCCCAAATGCTAATCCGCGAATGAATCCTAACATAACCTACTCTCTAAATTAGTTTATTCAAAAACAGTCTGATTAAACCCTTTTACTTGCTCAGGTGAGCCAATAATTACGGGTACTCGTTGATGTAAATTAGTTGGCATTATCGACATAATTCTCTGCCCTTGAGTAGTGGCTTGTCCCTGTGCATTTTCAATTAACATTGCCAATGGGTTTGCCTCATAAAGTAGTCGTATTTTACCATTCTCATTACCCACTCGGCGATCTGCTGGGTACATAAAAACGCCACCTCGCGTTAAAATCCGGTGTACATCTCCTACCATGGCTGCATTCCAACGCATAGCGCTTTTGTCAAATTGCTCATCAGCGTATAGAAGCTGGTCAAAGTAATGCTGTACCGTAGCATGCCAATAGCGATAATTAGCCATGTTTACAGCAAACTCATTACGTGTATTTGCAACCTGCATCTGCTGTTTTGTTAGCAAAAAGCCTCCATGGGTTAAATCCAAGGTATAGCAGCGAGTTGGTCCGCCCGTACTCATAACCAATAACGTCGATGCTCCATATAAAACATAACCTGCGCATACCTGACTTTCACCAGCCTGTAAGAATTGTTCATCGCTATCAAAGGGAACATCATCACGTTTGCGATAAATAGTAAAAATAGTGCCAATTTGGCCATTAACATCAATATTTGAAGAGCCATCAAGGGGGTCAAAAGCAACGATATATTGGCCATTAGCGTTACCAGCTACGGCATGATCTTCTTCTTCAGATGCAATAGCCGCAACCGATGCTTCTTCAAGTAACATGTCTTTAAGTAATTGGTTTGCGATTACATCGAGCTTCTTTTGCACCTCACCTTGGATATTTTCATCCAAGGTGGAGCCAAGTACCCCTGCCAACTCTCCCTGACTCACGCGAAAAGCAATTTCTTTACATGCCGCTAAAATAGTTCTGATCAGCATGATCAGCTCAGTCTCGACAGCATCTTCTTTTAATACAGGGATCAATCGTTGCATGGTAAGTACCTATTGATACAATTTAAATCACTAAAACACTGCAATAACCGCGTTGTCATTGCTTGCTCGCCTTGGTACAACCAAACTCTTGGATCATAATACTTTTTGTTTGGTTTATCGTCGCCGTCTGGATTGCCAATTTGACCTTGCAGATAGGCACTATGTTGGCGGTAATAATTTAACACCCCATCCCAACATGCCCATTGTGTATCAGTATCGATATTCATCTTTACCACACCATAGCCTAGCGACTCAGTAATTTTTGCTGGTTCTGAACCGCTACCGCCATGAAAAACAAAGTTCAAACTGTTATGTGGCAAATTAAATTTCTTGGCTACAAACTGCTGAGATTGTTTTAAAATAAGCGGGGTCAATACTACATTACCCGGTTTATACACGCCGTGCACATTGCCAAACGAGGCGGCAATTATAAAATTAGGACTAATTTTACTGAGTCTTTCATAGGCATAAGCAACATCTTCTGGTTGGGTGTAAAGCGCTGAACTATCAAGGTGACTATTATCAACCCCATCTTCTTCGCCCCCAGTACAGCCCAGCTCGATTTCAAGTGTCATTCCTATTTTTGCCATACGAACTAAGTAACGTTCACATGTTTCGATATTTTCCTCTAAGGACTGTTCAGATAAATCAATCATATGAGAGCTAAACAAAGGTTTGCCCGTTTTTGCAAAGTAACGTTCTCCCTCATCTAGTAAGCCATCTATCCAAGGTAGTAATGATTTTGCGGCATGATCTGTGTGCAACATAACTGGCACACCATAATGCGCTGCAACACCATGCACATAGTGCGCGGCACTGACAGCACCTACAACCGCAGCATGTTGCGGTTCCAAGCCACAGTCTTTACCACAGAAAAATTGTGCGCCCCCATTTGATAACTGAATAATAACCGGAGACTGCACCTTTTTTGCAGCTGCCAGTGTTGCATTGATTGATGATGTCCCCACCACATTCACTGCCGGTAAGGCATAGTGGTTCTCTCTAGCATCATCGTATAGTTTTGCAACATCCCTACCAACAACCACCCCTGCTTTAACAGCTGTATCTAACAACGACATTTCAGCCTCCGTTATGCTTTATTCGCTGCAATACATGCATCGGTAATCGCTTGCCAGTTTTGTTGCTCAACCCATTGTTGTTTAGCGACCCACGTGCCTCCTACTGCAATTACATTATCTAATGCTAAATATTCATCTTTATTATGCTCATTCACGCCACCTGTTGGGCAAAAGCGAACATCTTGGAACACACTCGACACAGCTTTTAAAAACGCCGGCCCTCCTGATAAAGAAGCTGGAAATAGCTTTTGCTCAGTAAAGCCGGCCTCTAATGCCAGTAAAATGTCTGCAGTATTAGACACACCGGGAACAACCGGTAAACCACAGTTTTTTAGCGCTTGAAGTAAGTTTGCTGACACAGCAGGTGTAACAATAAAATCTGCACCTGCTTTAATTGCTTGCTGTAGGATACCTTCGTTGATAACCGTCCCTGCACCAACCGTGAGTTGGGGCAATTGTTGTTTTATCGCTGAAATAGTCGCTAATGAAGCCTTCGTTCTAAGTACAACTTCAACCAGCCCTAGCCCTGCATCAGCCATTGCTTTGGCTATTTTTACCCCTTGTTCAGGTGTCTCAGCTTGAATAAGAGGCAGCAGTGTTTGCCCTGACATCAGTTCAGAAAAGCGGATCATGTTCGTTCTCTCTTTAAATTAATTGGTAAAGATCAAGTTGCTGCTAACGAGCAGTTAAAAGGTAGTTTTGAAATTAAGTACTCTGCATGGCCTTCACAAAGTGTTCTTTTGGTGTAATTGCTCCTGGCTGCTGGATCACCACAGCAGCGGCTTTTGCAGCAAGCTGTACAGCTTTATGTTCATCCATACCTGCCATTCTGGCACCTAGGTAAGCACCATTAAATGCATCGCCTGCTGATGTGGTGTCGACAACATGTGTAACTGGTGTAATTTGATGCTCAAACAATTGACCATTTATTTTTGTAAAGACAGAGCTTGGGCCATTTTTAACAACGACTTCTGAGATATTAAATTGCGCTAAATAGTCCATAACGGCTTGTGCGCTATGAAGCTCATAAAGTGTCGTTAAATCTTCAATACCTGGTAGACAAATATCAGCTAGTTCGAATGCAATAGTGTATTGCCCTTTAGTTTCTTGCTCACTCTGCCACAACCGGGCTCGATAATTGGGATCAAAAACGATTTTAACGCCCGCTTTTTTTATCCGCTGCACGATTTGCCAAAATAAATCTCGGCTTGCTGGTTCAATGACAGCCAATGAAATACCCGAGATAAACAGCATATCTGCACTGGCTAATTCTTCTTCAACACTTGGGTTAAAAAAATCCACCACTTTACGGGCTGCTGAGTCATGTCGCCAGTAGGTAAAACTGCGCTCCCCTTGCTCATCAGTTTCAATGTAGTAAATACCGGGTACTTTATTAGCATGTGTGAAGACAAGCTGTGTCGCTAGGCCTTCTTCGACAAATCGCTGCCGCATTTTAATACTGAGCGCATCCGTACCGATAGCACTTACAACCCCACATTCAAGTGAGCTAAAACAACGCTTTAAATACACCGCTGAATTATAAACATCGCCAGCAAATGATTGATTTAGCGTGCTATTTGAAATAGCTTTTAACTCAACCATGCATTCACCCAAAAAGAAGATTTTTTTCATTATTTTATCCTGTAATTAAAAAGGCTTTTTAGAGAATCTAAAAAGCCTTTATTTGGGTTACTTTTTACTGCTTAGTGGTTCAATTTTTGGGATCAATAGCCAAACAGCCAACATCGCAATAATCGCAAGCGATGCGCCAATCACAAATGCAGGTGTGTAATTACCGCCGGCAGTTAAGTAAGGCACCAATGACGTTAGACCTACAGCACCTAGTTTTGCAGCCATACCAGAAATACCCGATAAGGTGCCGACTGCTTTTTTCCCTAATAAGTCACTCGGTAGCGTTTGCACATTACCAATCGCTGTTTGAAAACCGAATAAAATCACAGCCATAATCAATACAGCTACTACGGGCGCGCCTGGGTTTGCCATGGCAATTAAGGCTGGCAACATAATTAAGCAGCCTAATGTAATGGTGAGCTTACGTGTTTTATCCGTGCTCCATCCGGCTTTTAAACGGTTTTGCGCAAGTAAACCACCAAACCATGCACCAAACATAGCGCCTACATAAGGCACCCAACCATAAATTCCAATTGACTTAACATCCATGCCATAGACTTCATTGAGGTAAATTGGGATCCAAAAAACAAACAACCACCAAATAGGGTCAATTGCTGCTGATGCAATGATAACGCCCCAGCTTTGTTTACGACTTAAAAGCTCAGTCGTGCTTGGGTTGTATTCTTCATCATTGGTGTTATCGGCTGTAGACTGACGTTGGCCGGTTAAGATGTATTGCTTTTCTTCTTCGCTGATCCATGGATGAGAGCCTGGTGGAGCTTTCACTAGAATAAGCCAAGGCACTAGCCATAAGAAGCCCATAACACCTACCACAACAAACACCATTTGCCAGCTAAAGTAGACAGTTAAATAAGCAATAAGAGGGATTGCAATAATGCCGCCAATTGCAGCACCAGAGTTAAAAATTCCTTGTGCTAAGGCACGCTCTTTAGTTGGAAACCATTCAGCATTGCCTTTTGCAGCTCCCGGCCAATTCCCAGCTTCTGCAACGCCTAAAATAGCGCGAAAAAGACTTAAGCTCATTACTCCTTGGGCAAATGCATGAGCCACGGTTGCTAGCGACCACACACCTATTGATAAAACAAAACCAAAGCGCGTACCAACCCAATCAAAAATTTTGCCAAAAATTGCTTGCCCAAATGCATAAGCAAATACAAAAACAATCGAAATATTGGCATAAATTTGCTTTCGCTCTAAAGCTGATTCATCAGGAAACAGTTCTTCAACAATATCAGGCCATAGCACACTAAGCGCTTGTCTATCGATATAATTGATAATAGTTGCCAGTGCTATTAGAGCAATTACCCACCAGCGTAAACCTTGAAGTTTCATATTATTCATCCTCTAAAAAGTCTTCACGAGCAGGGCTAAAGGTATCAATTAAAATACCGCCCGTTGGGCAAGTTGCACCGTGATCTGCAAAAGGAGGAATAAAACAGCTATCACCTGCTTTTAATACTTTGGTAACACCATCAATATTAAAATGAAATTCACCTTCAACAACATAAGTAACTTGTGAATGACGGTGAGCATGGTTATAGCCAATAGCACCTTGAGCAAACCAAATTTTAACGGCCATTAGTTCTTCGTTATAACCAAGCATTTGACGTTTTAGGCCATTCCCTAGGTCTTCAACTTCAGCGTCGCTTGCAAATGTAAAATGTTCACTTTGTTTAGTCATGGCAACTATTCCTAAATGTTGGTCATCAAATAAACGCCTAAGTGGCCGTCTAATGAATATGATTGATTTTTATATTTAAATGATCTTTTACTAGCGCCTTTGTTGTTATTAATGGCAATTAAATAAGGCTTATCTGCCACAGTTAACTCAATAAGCGTAAGCTCCCCCTGTTGTGTGTGAGACAAGGCAGATAATCGGCTTTGTGCAACGAGGGTATATTCTTTGCTCGGGTTATATTCACCATGAGGCTCTAGTATTGAAATAAATTGATGCCTATTTACACCTTTCACTCGGCGGATAAAACCATGTTCATTACGTAGATTGAAATTAGGATCGTTTGCACCAACTTGCGTGAATAAAAACGACTCTTCGCCATTCACTAAGCTTGATAAAGTATAAAAGCGGCCATTTTCATTTAACCATGTGACCTTAGCTAACCCCTTCTCAGGACGAGCTTGCGCTCTTAACCAAAGATGTTGATAACCATTCTTTTTACCCAGCGCCGTCATCTGTTGACTCTGCGTATTTAAATCAAAATTACTATCGATAAATTGCCCTTTATAATGCAAAGGCAAATCTAGTTGGTGAGGTTGTGATGCGTTGACACTGTATAAATCAATAGCAATAGTACTACCTAGTTCTTTAAGTTCGACCAAAGCAAGCGTTCTCTCAAGCTCAACCTCTTCGTAAGCTGTATTTATTTGACCACTCGATACACTGCCGTATTCCGAGGTTTCAAAGAAATTTAGCGTTGGAGCATGTTTGTTTCCTTGCTTTACATCTGAATTAAAATGACTGATTTCGTCCACAACGACTGTATTATGCGCTACGGTTTGTTTTGCATAGCTGTTATTTTCCGGTAAGTAACGACCCCCAAATTTGGCTTCAACATTTAAAAAACGCGCAGCACCATAATCAGAAACAATTTCTTGTCCCTTGTCATAAAACTGCCAGGTTAACTTATCGAAGTGGCCATGCCCTAATCCCTGAGAAGCAGGTTTAAAGAGTAATGCCTGTTCGCCATTGGGTTTGCTGCGCATGATCACAAGCGCCCCTTCATCTCCTTGGCTGCCATCTCCAAATGCGACGGACCTGAACTGATAGGGTGTTGCTAATCCTTCATCTAACGCATTTGCAACCTCTAAACCATCTCCCGAAAGAATAATTTGCCCTTGTTGTTGAGCAATATCTAAGTAGCCTGTATCACCCGTTAAACCGTAAGCAACCGTCACACCATGCACAAGTTCAATGGTGTCGATCCCTTTGCTCTTAATTGCATCATTAATCGGAAAAAACAAACCGTTATAGCTTAGTTGAATTGTAGTATCTATGGCTTTTAGCAAAATGCCATCACGATAGTGTGCAATTTTTCGCTCAGGTTCGTTATGTGCAATAGCTTGGGCAAACGTAACAAAAGGGAGTAACGCAAAGCGCTGGTAATAGGGGCCTTCGTTATAATACCCCTGAGGTGAAAAAAGCATATCAAGCTGCTTTAAGAAGCCACCTTTACCAGATTTATCTAAATCATACAGCGCCTTTTCAACCCACTGTGGCTCACCTAACACGTAGCCTGCCATGCCAACTCCAGCTGTAGCCCAAGTGCCGTGATTATGTACTTTATTAAAAGTAGAAGGCTGTCCTTGTGATAAAAAGAGTGCCACAGGTCTTAATAGCTTATGCTCAATGTCATTAATGTCTTGATCTGTTAGTGTCTCAACGATCAAATCATAAGCTTGAATTGTGTATACCAACCACATAGCTTCATTTAAGCTTTGCCAAAATAATTTTCCTGGGTTTTGCGACTTAACTTTACGTTTGGGGTGCACATCTAACGTTGGATAGAGTGCGGCATATTCAAGTAACATATCGCGCACAAAATCGGCATATTTTTGCTCTTGGCTTAACTGGTAAATTATGCCAGCGCAATACATCAGCTGATAATTCTTTTTATGACGCTCATGGCTATAACCACCGCCACCATCTTTAGGTAACGGCACAACAATCCCAAAAGCAAGTTGCTGATCTACTTGTTGCTTTAGCTCAAGATACCGATCATTAAAGCGACCCGATTGGTTAAGCGCACTGCGCATCTTCTCAACATCAGATTGGGTGATTACTAAATTTGGGTGCGTCGCAAAAGCACTGCATGTGGTAATAGCCAGAGCAGTTACCGCTATTTTTAAGCCTGTGTAAAAATTAAATATTTTCATGCTTGCTCCCTACTTCTGAATCACTTGGTTATTTTTTAAAATAGCCGTATGCGAGCCTGCAATATTTAGCTCTTTAATGTGTGGTTTTGCTGTATTAGTGAACGTGTTTGAGATAATACGCGTTTGCGGTTCACCAACTGTATGTTCAACGACAATCGGCGCAGAATTGGTAAACGCGTTCTCGGCGATTTCGGTAACTTGCACACCATGTAAGTAAACACTGGCATTAGTTTTATTTCGCTTACCTAAACCCACTGAGTTCAGTGTATTATTCTTTAACAAAAAGTGTGGACCAAACGTACTTTCATCAGTGCCGCCACGATAAAGCTTAACTAGCGCACCGCTAACATTATCAAAATGGTTATTTGTTAAGGTGACATACTCTGCGTTATACACACCTAAGTTTTCAATCTCGCTGTCAAGGCGCAAGATATCACCAGTAACCTGACTAAACTGGTTATTAATTAAAGTGATTTCATCCGCTAGTGCACCTTTACCCGTTTTAAAAAAATCAAAGGTATGATTAATATCTAAATTAATTAATTGGCAACGCTCCATAATCAAACGGTAGTTTTCAACCATGCCCCATTTTTTAGTACGAATAACCGAATTACCCGCTGAGTCTGGGCTGTTTTTACCAGATATAACTAACCCTTCTAATTTTAAACTGCCGCCATCATGAATTTCGAACAAACTAGAGCGCTCAAAGGTCAAATTCACAGCGCCATCTTGAGCCGCCTTAAAAGAAAGGGTTTTATCAATCACGACCAGTTTTGCGAGGTCATAGTCTCCTGCTGATAGTTCAAGTACATCACCAGAGTGCGCTTGTTCAATTTTAAGCAGGAGATCCTTCTCAGAATTTTCCACTCGATGGGTTTTTCCCGAATCAAAAGCCACAATTGCAGGGCTTTTAGGGTACCAGCTCACTCCTGTGTCTGCTTTTTTCAGTACAGTTAAATCAGCCTTAGCCCCCGCAAAAACTGACTCTGAAACAGGGTAAAGTAAGCCCGCTTTATTACGCTTTAACTTAACTTGCTGTTGCTTAACTCCCTTGCTAAGCGATGGTAATACGGCTGTATTGGCAATGTTGTTACTAAACTTAATGCCACTAATATCATCAAAAGCTGTGAACGGTTGCTGCGAGTCGTTAATGATCAAGTTATTGTTCATCACACTATCAATTGGTACAGCACTGCGCTCAGCATCACTGCCAGCAGCAAGCTGAATATGTTCAACATTTATAAAGGTATTGTTTTCAATTTGCGCATTTTCAACTTGGTGATAGCGGTTAATGGGCGAATTAGGCACACCATTCATCACCGTAAAGCCACTGCCAAAACGAAATCCCGTTAATCGCTCGAGATAATTATTACGAATAATGTGATCTTTGTTGATAACGCGAATGCCGCCAGTATGCTCTACACCATTACCGAAAAAAATATTTTCTTCGATGATATTTCCATTCCCATGACGCAGTGTAAGTGTGCCGCGAGCTTCATAAAAAACGTTATTTCGAATATGGTTCTTCCCTGATTTAATCGAAATGATTTCGACCTCACCATTGGTTTGTTCAAAATAGTTGTTCTCAACTAATGTGTGCGAATCGGACAACGAGTAGTGGCTCGTCCCGATACGTAACGTTTCTCCACCGTTAGAGCCAAATACAGGACGATAGCCAAAATAGTTATGGTCAATTTGATGGTAATTCTGCTGACTTTGTTCAGAGTTCAACCGAACCGCAACTGTTACTCCTTTATTTCGTTTACCTTCCAAGTGGTTGTGATCAAAACGGTTATGCTGACCATAAAGCGCTACCCAATAATCAGATTCGCGCTTATCTGGGTTGTTATAATTATCGATTACCATTTCAGAGACACGCGAATTAAATGCGAGTTCTTTACCATTACGAAACTCAATAACCGCGGATGTCGGGGTATAACCATTTTTAAATACAAGGCCGCTGGCATGCAAATACTGCCCTGCTAAACGAAGGTTTGACTGCCCAGATAAAATAACCTTACCTTTAGTTTGCGGCTTTAATCTAATCGGTAATTGTTTAGAGCCTTGACCAGATAAAACAATTTCGAAGTCATGCCACACCCCATTTTGTAAAATTACGGTATCACCTGCTTGTAACGTGTTGGCTATTTTTGCGTAAGCTTGTTTGTTGTCTATTAAGTAGTCTTTGGCTGCAATCGTTGTCGAAAAACAACCAAGAATAACTAGGCTAAGCTTTATTATATTTAGTTTAATCAATCGCATAGTTAACTCATTTTTACTGATATTTCGACGAAAAACGCCATCAGCTTTATTATGTGTGTTCAGACGCTTCACGATGTGAAGCGCTTTGGCAAATGGCTTTACTTAACTAAGCTTTTGAAATAATCAAAAATCTCAGGCACATTGCCTTGACCCATTCCCGCATCAAATGCCGCTTGTAAATTCGCCGATGAGCCTTCAGCAATTTTTGACACAGTGCCAAGATCCTCTACCATCTGTAAAAAGTAACCTAAGTCCTTATTTGCATTTGCAATTGAAAACCCAAGATCACTCACTCCATCCACCGCATAGTTTTTACAAAAATGCATAAAAGGTGAATTTGATGGTCCCGTAGACATAATGTCGAAAAGTTGTTGGCGATTTACGCCGGCACGATCAGCAACAGCAAATGCTTGAGACATCGCACATACCGTTGTCATACCCATAAAGTTATTAATTAACTTTGTTGTATGACCTGCGCCAAGCTCCCCTAAATGGAACACATTTTCACCTTGATCATCTAATACAGGCTTCACTTTATTAAACGTCTCTAAGTCACCTGCAGCCATAATATTCAATAAGCCATCTTTTGCATGCGCTGGAGTACGCCCTAAAGGTGCATCAATCATACCTACGCCTTTTGCAGCAAGGTCTTTACCAATTTTCTTAGTTGAGGCAGGAATTGATGTACCAAAATCGATTAAAACAGATCCTTCTTTTAATCCATCCAATAAACCTTCATCTGAATAAACTACTTTTTCCACGATATCTGATGTTGTTAAGCAAAGCATAACAATGTCTGAAGCAGCGGCTAACTCTTTACCTGTCGATACTGTTTGAGCACCTCGCTCTACACATTTTGTAACGGCTTCTTTATTAAGATCCATCACAATCAACTGATAGCCTTTGTTTTGTAGATTCTCGACCATATTGCCACCCATTAGGCCAAGGCCGATAAAACCGATCGTTGGTTTTGACATGTAGAACTCCTAAATAAATTGACACTTTTGAATGAAGTTAACCATTTCGAAAAGTGCGCCTAGTTAAATTTTTTAAATCTCACAGCACTACATCTTAATAGCAGCACTTACACAAACTGGCACAACAAGGTTACCAATAACAACATAAGTTATTACCAATAAATTGCATTGTCAACCAATTGGCGTTACAAAAAAAGAAAAGAATATTGACCAATATTCAAAAAAGTCTGTCGCGATAAAAATAAAAGCTATCAAGTAAAATTATTTACTAACTTAATTAGTTAATTTTATTAGATTATTTGATTATTTACGGGAATTGATAAGTTTGAGAAAATTTTGAGATGAGGGTGCAACATAAAAACATAAAATTGGTAAGAACACTAAAATCATCTTTATGACCAATCATGCCAACCAGCTTAAATTAGTAAACAAATTTGAAGCATTTAAATATTGTTGAAAACAGCAAAAAGCGTCGTGACTAGTTGTTTCAACAATTCCACTGGTAACCCTGTAATCATTTTTAACGTAGGCGGTAATGGTTTAAATATAAGAGTAACTAAAACTATGTCGCCCGTATGGGCGACACACATTTATTAATTAGGGCAATTACCTAATTCATAATACCCTGCACTAGTTTGCGCTAAGGTACTGGTATAAAAAGTGTTATAAAGACCAAGGTTATCACCTGAACCCACTGCATAGGCGTAAGAGCCATTCGTGGTTGCGCGATTTGCTTGCACATGTGCATAGTTGCTTGAGGTGGTTTCAGTGCATTGGTAATCACCATTCGGTGTTGAGTCACACGCATCACCCACACCATCTGCATCACTATCCAGTTGATCACTATTGGCCACCAGCGGGCAGTTATCTAGGCTATCACTAACACCATCGCTGTCAGAGTCACTCGTTTCACCATCAGGAGTGCTGTCACACACATTACCAATCCCGTCATTATCGTTATCAGCTTGATCAGCATTCGCTACATTTGGGCAATTATCTGCGCCGTCGAGCACACCGTCGTTGTCTGCGTCATTAGTCGGTTCAGTGGTGGTTTTGCATGCCTGTAATGGCCCTGCACAACTTGAATTATCATCAGCAATCCACTGACATTGATTGGTGCCCGCTGAATACTCGCGCATAGTAAAGGCAGCAGTTCCAAACGCTAAATAACAGGCAGAGTAACCTTCGCCCCAGCTAATATGGCCTTCGTTGATATGAAGATTGTAATCGCCTGTTACACCAGCATCGATGACAAAACTAATGCTATCTGTTGATGTCAGCGCAGTATCATCAGTTGCGGTGATCACTGCACTATTATTGCCACCAGCCAGATTGCATTGTTCAGCAAAGTACTCAAGCCCATTCACTGTAGCCGTCACATCACCATTGCTAAAACTGACCACGACAGTACTTAAGTTTTGATTATCATCAATCACCGTTCCCGTAACTGAAGCGCACTGCCCGTTTACACTTGCCGCAGTATCACTCAGTAGTGGTGCTGTAGCCGCAGGCTCTGGCCCGACACGTACCGTAAGATTAGCTTCATCACCTTGTTTCGCTTCGTTATCTGTGGCACTGACACGCACTTCATAAAGTCCATCGCTGAGTACGCTTGTCACCCCGCTAAAGCTATTATTCGCATCGACTTGTACGTTCAGTGATTCAATTAAGCTTGCCGCGCCACTGGCTAGGCTATACACATTAATATCAACATTGGTTACACTGCCTTCAGGGTCGACTGCACTGCCACTAATAGTGAGCTGGTTATTACTGTCTGTGGCAGTTAAATTACTAATTTCAGGGCCTACATTACGATCAACTCGTTTATTATTAGCCGCAAAATACTCACCGAGATAGGTTGCAAAATTAATACTGTTTGCTGCAACATAATCGCCAGACGCACCTTGTCCGCCCGACCACGAGTGATCCAAATTATTAAACCACAGCATAACAACCCGATTGTCTTGCCAAAGTGACTGCTCAGCGGTACGCGTTGCATCATCACTTATTGTTGTCGTACCTGAAAGTTGATTAACCCCATATAGGGCAGCAAAGCCATCTGCGTTTTGCTGGTTGTAACAGGTATTGACTGTAGTATCGGCAGTACCGTGACCAATCACCGCTATTTGTGTGGCAAAATGATCTTTATAACTGCCAGCATAGCTTTCACAGCGGGATACAAAGGTGTTTTCAGACACTGTTTCACAGGTCGAAATTGCCCCACTTGAACTTGTGCCGATGGTTGGCCCAGCGCTTGGTGCAACCCCAGCAAATACATCAGGCGCTACACAAGCCGTTTGTGCAGCCATTGCAGCCCCAGATGATAAGCCTGCAATATACACTTGTTTGGGGTCAATTTTTCGCGCCACGTCAGAACTTAATGCATTAGCTAAATTAATCAAGTTCTTATAATCGCCAGAGCTGCGATTGATTGCTCCTTGCCAATATGACCAGCAGCTATAGCCTGCTTTATTCATCGAATCAGGAACGGCGATTACCATGCCATGGGCTTCGGCTGCATCTTCAAGATTCGCAGTTAAGTAGTTATTAATGGGTTGTACGCAGCCATGCAGTACCAGCATCAAAGAATGGCCATTGCCTATGCTTGATTGTGTATCAGGAGTGTAAATATGAACATTATTAAAACCGCCAATGCTGACATTTTGCTGCCAACTCCCTGCAAAACTTGGCTGTGAGAAAATAGCAGCACAGAGCACTGCGAGCGGAGTAAACGACGCTGATTTCCGTTTACATAGTTGTGTTACTTTTTGCATATATCGCCTTTATAGTTGTTATCATTGTTGTCTGTCAGTTGATGACTAACTCAATGTAGTAGAACTATTCAAAAAGCGACCTATAACTATAGTGCTATACATCTATTGCAAAAAAAACCAAAAGCACCACAACCTGATTTATTGTCATTTACGAAACTTAAACCAGTTTCATTAACAAAGCCAACGTAACTCGTTGGCTTTGCTTTTGCTAAGGAGTAGGCTTAAAAATTAAACCCAACTGATAGCCAATAACGTCGACCATCTTCAACATATCCGTATTCAGCTTCGGTGATTTCTTTGTCAAACAGATTATAAACACCAAACCCTAACTTAATGCTGCGGCTTAAATCATAGTTACCACCGATATCAGCCAAGGTGTAATCTGGCGCAATTAAGCTGTCTTGTGACGGACCTGTTGTCGGCTGGCTTTCTTCGCCGCGGTAATGTACACGCAACCAGGTGCCTAGTTTATCAACCGGGCGCCAATTAACTGATGTTTGTAAAATGTGTTTAGGTAATTGATTAAGTGGGCTGCCTTTGTATTCACCGGTTTTTTGCTCAGAATCGGTGTAGGTGTAATTGGCACTAACATCAAGCTCACTGGTAATGTCGTAAGATACTGATAACTCAAAACCTTGTGTAACGGCCTCATCCACATTGACATAGGTCGTTGGCATCGAACCAAACTGGTTTGGTCCATCAGTACACTGGGTGAGTGGGCACGAAATACGGGTAATTTTGTCTTCAAATTCGTTGTAAAATACGGTGCTTGAAAGTGATAAATCACGGTTTGCATCGTAATAGATACCCATTTCGTAGTTTACAGATTTTTCAGGGCTTAAATCTGGGTTACCGTAAATATTACCACCACGGCTCACTTGCCCCCACGCTGCGGTAGATTGACGAATATTCGGCGCTCTAAAACCTGTAGAGATACCGCCTTTTACCGTCAACAACTTAGTTGCTGTATACACACCATATAAACGCGGGCTGAAATGGCCTGAAAAATTGCCATCATGGTCATAACGAAGACCTGTTGTGAGTTTAAACTGCTTGGTTGCTGCCCACTCATCTTCGGCAAACACCGACCACTGCTCGTTCTCAACATGGGTTAAGTCACTAATGCGGTTACTGGTGTAATCGTCCAGCTCTTCTTTTAAATATGATGCACCAAATGCAGCATTATGATTGGTAAAAGGTAAAGTCCAGCTGGTTTGCGCATCGGTATTTTCGACATACATTTCGCGAGAGGTATTATCGAATTTATCGTACTTTAGGTAACTGCGTGATGAGCCAAAATCATAAAAACCATTATGGCTTAGTGAATAGCTCTCTTGGTCATACTCTGTGGTTGATGACTCAGGACAGCCATTTCGACCACAGCTTTCGCCTTCAGCTAAAGGAGCAACCGTTTTGCCTAATGTTTCGTCGAGTTTTTGTTTTGCAGAGCCTACTTCAAGCATGATTTCGTGGTTATCAGAAGGCGTTAAGATGAACTTAGCTTTGATATTACTTTGCTCTTTGCCACGAAAACCTGCTTCAAAATCGTCTTCGTCACGCTTTGAGAATTGACCAGATAACTGCATACCTAATAACTCAGGAATTAAGCCACCCGCTGTGAAAAAGCTACCTTGATTGATATTGCCCGATTCACTTGATTCTTGAATGGTGCTATCTAAGCGTAGCTCACCGTACCATTTTTCTGGTGTTTTACGGGTAATAATATTGATAACCCCACCGATTGCATCTGAGCCATATAATGACGACATAGGGCCACGGATAACCTCGATGCGTTCAATCGCTGAGATAGGCGGAGTCCATGCTCCTTCAACACCAGGGCCATCACTATTTGGGCGGGTTTCACGAGAGGTTTGACGCTGACCATCAATTAAAATCAAAGTATATTGACTTGCCATACCACGAAGACTGATATCTTTTCTGTCGCCACCACCTGTGACAACCACACCAGGAACATCTGTCATTGCATCGGTTAGATCACGATAAAAACGCTTTTCGAGTTGCTCACGATCAATAACACTGATGCTGGCTGGTGCCTCTTTAAGCATCTGCTCATAACCTGAAGCAGAAACTACAATCACTTCCATGTCTTGCTTTTTATCATCTGCATTTGCAGAATAAGACAAACTAGCCAGTATAGCTGCCGTTAATGGTAAAATGTTCGTAACAACCCTCGTCATAATAATACTCCGTGACATTTTGTTTATTAATGATAATAATTAGCGTTTGCATACTAATGAGAAGTCCCGATTTTCACAATTTACGATTTCTTAAAACTGAATTAAGAAGGCCTGAACTATGAATTCCAAGCTGATAAAAACACTACGCGTTTTTTCTCGTACTGTAGAGACAGGCAATATGAGCGGTGCAGCTGCAGAGTTATCGATGACCACATCGGCTGTGAGTCAACACATTAAGCAATTAGAACAAGAAATCGGATTAAGCCTATTTAACCGCAGCCCACGCGAACTTACCTTAACCGAAGCCGGCCACCTGTATTATCAAAGCTGTTTAAAAATGCTGGCACTAGCTGATCAAGCCAGTACGCAATTACAACATTTGCAAAATAAGCCCAGTGGCGAGCTTAAATTAGTGGCGCCAGTGGGTTTTGGTGGAGGATTATTAAGCGAGCCGTTGGAGCGCTTAATTAACGAATTTGATGATTTACGTATTCAGTTAATTTTGACTGACGAGCCAATTGATATGATTAAATGCGGCGCTGACTTAGCAATCGCTATTGGCCCATTAACAGATTCCAACCTAGTAGCAAGGCAATTAGCAACGTGGCCACTAAAGTTATGCGCCCATAAAGATCATCCAATTAGTCAAATAAAACAGGCTCGTTGGCAAGATCTTAACCAGTTTGCCAGAATTGGACACAGTAATGCTGACAGCAACGCATTTAACCCTTCTACATTAGAAAGCAAACCACTGCCAAAGGCTAAAATTACAGTGAACAACATGCAAAGTTTAATCAAACTTGTGA
Source organism: Pseudoalteromonas sp. S2721 (assembly GCF_005887425.1). Taxonomy (NCBI): domain Bacteria; kingdom Pseudomonadati; phylum Pseudomonadota; class Gammaproteobacteria; order Alteromonadales; family Pseudoalteromonadaceae; genus Pseudoalteromonas; species Pseudoalteromonas sp. S2721. Next base: position 20,601 of record NZ_PNCZ01000027.1, on the reverse strand, counting down.
TTGATGGTGTTGGCTATGGCGTGTTACCCGAACCAGAAGTTAGGCATTTACTAAAATCGAAAGAACTGGTTGAAATAGCACCTGAATGGGCAATGCCAAACTATACTGTTTATGCTGTAACACCAGCCAGAGACAGTTTAGCGGCAAAGACAAGGACTGCCATTGACACTTTAAAACTATGCTTTAACCATGTGTCTAAGCAAGTTGAATTAGTTGATTAAGACTCATAAAGGATAATAGCCATTTGCAATATGCAGATGGGTATTATCCAACTTAGCGTTAACCTAGCGCCAGCCAAACGCCTACACCCATCATAAGCGCGCCAGCAATACGGTTTAACCACTTCACATTATCGCCTTTATCTAAAAACAGCCTTAAGCTTTTACCGCCTGTTGCGTAAATCAACATACAGATAAATTCGCTCAGCATAATAATGCTCACTAATACCGCAAGCTGAGGAGCAACTGCTAAATCAACATTAATAAACGGAGGGAGTAAAGAAATCATAAATGCCCACCCTTTTGGGTTTGCAATGGCAGTAATATAACCCTGCGAAAACAATTGCCCACGACCAATTTGTTGCTGTGTAGCATCGTTAGGTTTAAAGCTGGTTTTAGCGCGCCACATATTAACACCTAAGTATATTAAGTACGCGCCACCTAGGTATTTTAAAAAGGCAAATAAGTCAGGGTAATTAAACATAATACTGGCAACCCCAATCACCGCAGCAATGGCTACCGTGGCAACCCCTAACACCTCACCGACCATCATCCACAGCGTACGTCTAACGCCTACACTCATGCCTAACGTCATGGCGAGCGTCATACACATACCAGGTGTAATAGAAACAAAGAAAAAGGTCGGAATAAAAACCGCGAGTACTGCTAAATCGAGCATAAATGCAATCACATGTTTATTGCTTAAAAAGAGAAAGCGATTAAATCACATTCACTTAAATAAGCAAACAAACACGCGATTGCTAACAGGGTTATAAAAACATACCGCCTGATGCTTCAATGCGTTGCCCGGTCACCCAACGGTTTTCATCACCGAGTAGCTGCGCAATCATAGGGCCAATATCATCAGCTTGGCCAACGCGTCCCATGGCTGTAAATGAACTGACCAATTGAGCAACATGCTCATTATCACGGACAGCACCGCCACCAAAATCAGTGGCAATTGCGCCAGGCGCGACGACATTCACGGCAATATTGCGACCAGCAAGTTCCTTTGCCATATATTTGGTTAATACCTCAACGGCCCCTTTCATGGTGGCGTAGGCCGCTTTTCCTGGTAATGCAAAACGTGTCAGCCCTGAAGATAAGTTAATAATACGCCCGCCATCATTGATCATCTCATGCAGTGTTTGCGTTAAGAAAAACACCCCTTTTACATGTACATTCATCAAATTATCAAACATAGCTTCGCTGGTATCAGCAAATGCACTATCACTGCCATGGCCTGCGTTATTAATTAAATAATCAAATCGAGATGTTTGCCATTGTGTTGCCAAGGTACTTTCAAGTGTTTGTTTAAATTCAGCAAAACCTAAAATATCGCTCACATCAAGTTGAATGGCGACAGCTTTTGCCCCTAGCGCTAATACTTCTTCTACAACTTGCTGCGCTTCATCTTTATGGCTTCTGTAAGTAAATACACAATCAATGTTCTTACGTGCCAAACTTAAAACTGTATTTTTACCTAAACCGCGATTACCACCTGTGATCACTGCAATTTTGTTGCTCATCGTGCTTACCCTTTTGCTTTGAAGTAATTGTGAGCAACCAGTATATTTACACTGCAAAACCAGATAAACCATGTAGAATTGAATTAACTATTCGCAAATAACAAACAATCATGAATGAACTAAATGCCATGAAAACCTTTGTTCAGGTTGCAGAGCTAAAAAGCTTTTCGACTGCAGCACTTGCACTGAGCATGCCTAAATCATCCGTCTCGCAGTTGGTCAAACAACTCGAAGATACGCTAGGTGCTCGGCTTCTAAACCGCACAACAAGGCGAGTTACGCTGACCAATGAAGGCACGGTTTTTTATCAGCGCTGCAAAGATATGCTTGCTGATTTAGACGAACTACAAACCCTATTTCATAAAAAAGACGAAGCGTTATCAGGGCGTCTTAGAGTAGATATGCCACAGCCAATTAGCAGACGTTTAGTGCTGCCGAATCTAGACAGCTTTTTATCTGCACACCCGCAATTAGAGATTGAACTGAGTAGTTCTGACAGACGAGTTAACCTAATTGAAGAAGGCTTTGATTGTGTAGTGCGAGTCGGTAATTTAGAAGACTCATCGCTGATTGCGAAAAAAATTGGCCACTGCCCTATGATTAACTGTGTAAGCCCAGGTTATATTAAAAACTATGGCAACATCACTGAACTTAGCGATTTAGCCGAGCATTACATTGTTCGCTATAGCCAAACACTCGGCCAACTTGACCCCGGCTTTGAATACCAAGATACGCAAGGCGATTGGCAAACCCTGACCATGAAATCACAGCTCACAGTCAACAATACTGATGCCTATAAAGCAGCGTGTTTAGCTGGGCTTGGCCTTATTCAAGTGCCTCGTCATGGAGTTCTTGACGAGCTTAGTCGTGGTGAACTTATCCAAGTTTTGCCTGACTATAATTTGCCGCCCATGCCTATGAATATCGTCTACCCAAATCGACGCCATTTACCAAGGCGTACCCGAGTGTTTATTGATTGGTTAAGCGAGCAATTAAAACCGATTACACATAGCTAAGATGCTTGCTATGTGCGCTTCAGTTTAACTACCTTTAATTACAGACAGCAGGAGTTGATCAATTTCATTATTCACTCCACCAACGCTACTATTGTTTAATATTACATAACCAATATTTTTATCTGTCACAGAGCGAGTTAAGGATGTCCAGCCTCTATTAAACCCTGCAAAACCTAGACTCTTATTCTCAGAGTCTACGACATAACTCATACTCCATCGCCCTCCTGTGTGAGGCTGAGCTTGAATCATATTTGCAATAAGCTGATTTGATAAAATATTTGAACCAATGTAATTACCTTGCTCATTTTTTAGCACTGCCTGATTAAACTTAGCTAAATCATCTGCCGTTGTTATAAAGCCAGCTGCAGCTGTTTCTGTAAAGTACACCATAGCTGTTTTGTTGCCATTCTCATCGTAAGGACTAGCCAGCTTTGCTGGAGAAATACGGTTGATATCAAACGAAGAATTTGTCATTCCGAGGGGTAAAAGAACGTTTTCAGTCATATAATTACTGAAAGATTGATTAGTCAGGTCTTCAATTAACAGCTGAACTATCGTGTAACCACCACCTGAGTATGACCATTTAGTGTCAGGTTCATGAATAATTTTAACGGCTCCATCACCCGTGTTATTGCCTTCTAATGACTCTACAAGAGTAGGTAATGGATCTTCAGCACTCCATCCATTGTAGCCACTTAATGAAAGCCCTGCAGTATGAGAGAGAATATTACGTAAAGTTACTTTGTTAGCATTAAACTGAGAATTCGGTATTTTCCAGCTTTTTAAATAGTCATTAATTGGTTTATCAAGTTCAACTTTACCTTGTTCAACTAGTTTCATTTCGCCCCAAGCTGTAATCACTTTAGAAATGGAGCCAACATTGAATAAAGTTTTGTGTGTGATTGGGGTTCTATTTTCAGCGTCAGCATGGCCATAAGAATATGAACCAAGCACCTCATTCCCTTGAACAATCGATATAGCAATACCACGCGCTTTGCTTTTTTCAAGAATTAACGGGATCTCCTTATCTAGCACTTTAGAAAATTCTAAACTTTTGGTTTGTTTTGCATGTAATGAGCAAGACGATATTAAAAATAATATTAGAATTATAAACTTATTCATGAGCATCCTTGTTTTATAACGACCGCATCAAAGGCCTAATTTAATTGACTAAAATAGCATTCAAAGCAGAAACCAAGCACTTAGGACCTTCCCTTAAGCTATTGCCTGCTAAACTTTTAGAGCTGATAGTAACTTCTCAGCTTCATCAGATAGCTTAACGCGTTCATCCATTTCTGAAACATGCTTTAAGCGCGTGTAGATTTCAATATAACGTGTTCTTGCTTTTACAAAAGCCTCTGAATGATAGCAGCTGTAAATCCACTCCAGCTCTTGCTCTGATATGCTTTCGAGAACTCTGTGTGGTACTTCCTCACAATACTCTAACAGTGAGAAGTTTGTTAGATGGCACATATCAATAGGTTCTACTTTTTCATCAAGTAGCCATGGCAATAAATATACATTCGAAAACATAGTTTCAGCTAGTTCGTAAGACGCCTTATTAATATTACCAATACGAAACGTTAGTATCGAACGACACAACATTTGCACTGGCTCACCCATATCATCAGGAAAGTGTGAATCATGCCACTGTATATGTTGCTCAGCTTTTTTCATATCATTGAGTACGAGCAACAAAGGAAATATTAAATATCGCTTACCATAACCATCTGAGATACAGCCATAATCTCTAATCTCTCGGTTAAAAGCAGATTTATAGCTAGATATCTTTGCGCGAATTTTCTTGTCGGTATCTGGAATTATAAACATGAACAACATTTCCTCTTATTTGCTAACCGCTTATCTACGAATAAGAATATGCAAGTAGGCAATACAAAAATCCCCGCTTAATGGGCGGGGATTCCTAATATAACCATTTAACTAACTACTGAGTGACACCGTCAGCGGCAACTGGCTCTACGGGTTTTTCGTCACTTAATAAGTATTTTTCTAACCACTGCTCTTGCTCCCAAAGTACATGCAGCAAGCTCTTACGAGCGCGATAGCCATGCGCCTCATAAGGTAACATCACTAAGCGGGCTTCTTTACCTAGGCCTTTTAATGCAGCGTACATACGCTCACTTTGCATTGGGAAGGTACCCGAGTTTGGATCTTCTTGACCGTGGATCATCAGCATTGGCTCATTGATTTTCTCAGCATGGAAAAACGGTGACATCGCCGCGTACACATCTTGCGCTTGCCAAAAGTCACGCTCTTCACCTTGGAAACCAAATGGCGTTAGGGTGCGGTTGTAAGCACCACTGCGGGCAATACCGGTTTTAAATAAATCGCTGTGCGCTAATAAATTCGCCACCATAAAGGCACCATAAGAGTGACCAGCAATGGCAATGTTATCTTTATCTGCCACACCTTTTTCAACAAGTACATCTACCGCAGCCTTAGCACTTGCCACCAGCTGCTTACGGAATAAGTCGTTTGGCTCTTTACCGTCAACACCCACAATTGGCATTTTCGGGTCGTCAAATACGGCAATACCTTTTGCAAGATAAGGCATTGGCCCCCAATAACCGATATAAGTGAACTCATAAGGCGACTCGCGCATTTGTGACGCAACGGCTTTATCTTTATATTCAAGCGGATAAGCCCACATTAGAACCGGTGACGGGCCTTGAGTCGAATCATAACCAGGCGGTAAATAAAGCGTGCCACTAAGCTCAACGCCATCAACACGCTTGTATCGAATTAGCTCTTTAGTCACCCCTTTAAATTCTGGGTAAGGGTGCTCAAAAGTCGTAAGTTGAGTCAGGGTTTTATCGTCTAGGTCGCGAATAAAAAAGTTAGGTTGCTCAGTTTTAGATTCGCGAATCGTAATTAAACGCTCGCCTTCGTCATCAAGCATGGCACGCACACGCTCATAATATGGCGCTTCTGATTGCCAAACGCGTGTTGTGGTATTGGTTTTTACATCATAACGGTCTAAAAACGGAATATTACCTTGTTCAGAGGCACCGTTACCGCGTAAGAAAAGATAACGCCCACCAACAACTTTTAATACGTCAGCACCTAAATCATTCTTTTCATAAATTGGGTAACCTGGATCTTTATACGCATCGTTATAGCTGCGCTCAGAAAATAGCACGCGGTTTTTATCTGCATTACGTGGTTGAATAACAAATGTGCGAACTTGTCGGTCGCTAAAGCGCCATTCAGATAACAGAGCAACATTACCGTTGCCCCAAGTAATTGAGTCAAAACGGCGTTCAACTTTCGCAAATAACTTAGCATCACGTTTAAATGGTGCTCTTAGGCTATAAAGGTGATCGTGATAAGGCACGTCGGTTTTCATATCACCGCCGTCTTGTGCTTCTGCCCAAATGATCTCAGCGCCTTGATCTGCTCGCCATTGAAATTCGCGGCGACCAGTACGCACACTGTCATAACCTTGTGGAATGTTATCTGCTAAAGGCTGCTTCGCAAGCTCTGCTAACGTATAGCCACGCATGCCCCAAATTTGCCAAGTCGCAGCAAATCGGCTGTAAGGTACTTGATACGAAAAAGGCTCATCAATCATGCCAACCAAAATATTGGTTGAATCAGGCGAGACCGAAAACGATTTAATTAAGCCCGGTTGACCAATCGGTTGGCCTTGACCACTGAGCGGAATATAAGTCAGCTGGCTTTGGGCAAAGAACTTAAATTGTGCTTCATCGTATGGGCTAGTTAGCAGGTTTTGATAAGTACGCGCAGGCGCTTTTTCACCACTACTTTGCTGAATAACAGGCACAACCTGCGAGCTGTCGTTGCTGATACGTGCTTTACCAATATTGACCGCTGCATTAGCGACAATAGCGCTGCTATCTGGCAACCAAGTATAAGGCGTGCGCGTTAGCACAGAATTAAGAGGCGTATCACTTAACTGGCGGGCTTGCTTAGTACTTACATTATAGACCCATAAGTTAGCACTCGATGCTTGTTCAACCACAAACGCCAAGTATTGACTGTCGCTTGACCAACTTGGTGAGCGTAAAATGCCATTAGGCAAACCAGATACAACAATTTCAGAGCCTGTTTCAACATGCTTAAGCACTAAAGATGTAAATTTATTACGCACTCGTGAGCGCGAAAAATTAGCAGGATTAAGCTTAATGCCCGCAAGTTTTAACTCTTCTTTGGCTAAGTCTTGTAAGGTATCGATGCGTTTTCTATCGAATAGCGCCAGCCACTGGCCATCATTAGATAAATAACTACTTGGTGCGAGCTTAGCGTCAACCACAGCAGCCAGTGCCGGCGATGGAGTTTGATAACCTTGATTAGCAAAACTGGGTGTGCAAACAGCTGCGCCAATGACTAGCGCAAAAAGCAGTTTAAATGCTTTCATGTTCGTTCCTTTTTCGTTTTTATTTTCGATTCTGTAAACAAGTAGAACATGTTTGCAGCATTTCATAAAGAGTTTCGACCCTTTTGGCAGCCAATCAGTGACTTAAACAGCTAAATTACGCTAAAATAAGAGCACTCTATTCGCCACTTTTTGCTAATAAAAATGAAAAAATCGACAGGCAAAGTCACAATTTGGGATGTTGCTGAACAAGCACAGGTTTCAAAATCAACCGTGTCTTTGGTCCTTACCAACAGTGATAAGGTCAGTAAAAAAAGTAAAGAAAAAGTACTGGCTGCCATTGATAAGCTTGGCTATGTGTATAACCGCGATGCTGCAGCCCTACGCAGCAAGCGATCAAACCTAGTCGCGTTGGTTATAAATGACTTAACCAACCCGTATTCAGCTCAGCTTGCTGTTGGTCTCGAAAAACACATCTTTGAGCTTGGCATGCTGCCAATGCTGGTGAATATTGCAGAGTGTGTCGAAAGGCAAACTCAAGTGGTGAAAACCCTAAAAGAATACAACGTATCGGCGTTTATTATGTGTCCAGCACCGGGGACTGAGCAACAGTGGCAAGATGATTTAATAAATAGTGGTTTTCCGGTTATTAATATCATGCGTGAAATTCCGTTTTCAGCTGCGCCGTGTATTTTGCCTGATAACAAAAAAGGCACACATATTTCGACTAGCCATATTTTATCGCAAGGCATAGAAGAAGTTGCATTTTTAGGCGGCACGGCAGAAATATCTGACTACCATGAACGTTTAAGTGGTTTTTTAGCTGCGCTTGAGCAATTTAATATCACTGACGAAAAACCCGTTATTCAAGCGCCGACAAACCGCCAAGGTGGCCGAGAAGCCTTTAATACCCTTATAAAACAAGCGCCAAATACCAAGGCCATTGTCTGTTTTAATGATGTGATTGCTTACGGCGCGATTGAAGCTATGCGCCAACACGGCCTTGAGCCGGGTAAAGACATTAAAGTTATTGGCTTTGATGACCTAGAAGATTCACGCTTAATGCTGCCCTCTCTTTCAACCATCGCCATTAATGCCGATGAAATCGGTAAACGCACCTGCCAGGTGTTAAAAGAACTATTAGATAAATCAACGCCACCCGTTCGCACCTTGGTGGATGTTAACTTAAAAATACGAGATTCAAGTCAATGAAAAAAGTGTTAGTGATCGGTTATGTATGGCCTGAGCCTAATTCGTCGGCAGCCGGCACCCACATGATGTCACTCTTGCGCGCCTTTCGTGCAGAAAACTGGCAAGTTGAATTTGCAAGCCCAGCGCAAAAAACCGAACACATGGTGGATCTCAGCGAAGATGGCATTACCACACAGGTCATTGCATTAAACTGCTCAAGCTTTGATGAGTACGTGCAAGCGTATAACCCTGATATTGTGATGTTTGATCGCTTTATGATGGAAGAACAGTTTGGTTGGCGAGTCGATAAATACTGCCCTAAAGCACTTAAAATTCTTGATACCGAAGATTTACAGTGCCTAAGAAATGCCCGTCACGAAGCTCACAAAGCAGGCCGAGAATTCAGCCATAGTGATTTACACAGCGATATTGCAAAGCGAGAAATCGCGGCAATTTTACGCTCAGACATCAGCTTAATTATCTCGCATTACGAGATGCAGCTACTCAATGACGTTTACAAAGTTGATAGCGCCCTACTTCACCATTTACCATTTTTGGTTGATTTACAGCATATTCCTACCAGCACCAAAGCATTTGCTGAGCGTAAGCACTTTATGACCATTGGTAATTTTCGTCATGCGCCAAACTGGGATGCTGTGTTGTACTTGCAACAGATTTGGCCGCTGATCCGCAAACAATTACCCGATGCTGAACTCCATATTTATGGCTCCTACCCGCCACCTAAGGCGACAGCGCTTAACAATCCAAAAACCGGCTTCTTAATCAAAGGCTGGGCAGATGATGCTTATCAAGTTATGGAAGATGCCCGAGTATGTTTATCGCCACTGCGTTTTGGGGCTGGTATTAAGGGTAAGTTACTCGAAGCGATGATCATGCAAACGCCGAGCGTAACAACCCCTATTGGTAGTGAAGGCATGCATCAAGATGAGCCATGGTCAGGCGCAATCTGTGAAGATGCACAGCAATTTGCAGGTGCTGCAGTAGCACTTTATCAAGATGAAGCGTTATTTAATGAGGCACAGCAAAATGGCCAGCAGTTATTGCAAAAATATTATGATAAATCAAAACTTCAGTCGCAGTTAATCGCTAAAATCACCGCCATTAGTGAGTCATTAGCGCAGCATAGACAGCAAAATTTTACCGGCCAAATGCTTAAACATCACACCATGCGTTCGACCCAGTACATGGCGCAGTGGATTGAAGCAAAAAATAAGTAATTTTGCCGTAAATAACACTAGACATAGCGGCTTTTGTCGCTAAAATCGCGCTGGTCAATTTAAGCGATATAGTCTAGCTATTAGACTATATCTTATTGAATTTTGGTCTATCCTTAACTGAACAATTTAACCTTTGGTTCAAAACGCCTTTGAAAACCGCAACGTTTACTGAAAAACGAAAATTTATCGTGAAGCTTGGCAAAATGCTTCATAAATACGGTACACCTGCATACCGACTAGAAGCGCACTTAATGGAAGTTGCGACTTACCTCGGTTTAAAATCATCTTTTGTTATGTCGCCAACATCCGTGACTTTTGTGATCTGGACAGATGGTCACGAAGAAGAGTATACCCATGTGGCGCGTGTTGATCCGGGCGATCATGACTTAGGCTCGCTGGCAGATACCGATGACTTAGTAAACAAAATGCTTAATGGCGAGCTGACGCTACAAGAAGTCGATAAACAGCTCGATATTATTTACACCATGCCAAACCCATATAATAAATTTATGACTGGCGTTGCATTTGCGACCTCAGGTGGGGCATTTGCCATGTTGATGGGGACTAGCTGGAATGATGTATTTTGGTCAGCACTGATCACCTTAGTGGTGTATTTATTTGTACTTTGGTCAACACGCTCTAAGCGTGTTGCGCATATGCTTGAACCATTAGTTGCCATTGTTTCTGCGATGATTGCCTGCGCTGTAAGCGTATACCTTGATGCCCAAATAAACATACGACTGGTGGTACTTTCAGCCATCATTGTATTTATACCCGGCTTAGCATTAGCCCTCGGTTTAGCAGAGTTAGCGGCAAGGCATTTAGTATCTGGTACAGCTCGGGTGATGGACTCATTCATGCTGCTGTTTAAACTGTATTTTGGTGCTTTTATTGGTATCGGTATTGGTTTTGCTATTTTTGGACAAAGTGATTTTGTGCAACCGGAACCATTACCAAAGTGGACAGCCTGGCTTGCTATCTTCATGTTATGTAGCAGCCTAATCGTTATTTTTAGAACCAAGCTAAAGCATGCTGTTTGGTCAATCGCTTCTGGCTTTATCGCGTATGGTACAAGTATTGGTTCGGCCATGTATCTAGATTACACTTTAGGTACTTTTGTTGGTGCTTTATCTGTTGGGGTATTCAGTAACTTGTTTAACCGTGTTGCTAATGCACCCGCCTCTATTGTAGCCATGCAAGGTTTAATTGTTTTAGTACCTGGAAGTAAAACCTATATCGGTTTGAACTCGTTAATTGAAGGTCAAGATTTCGTTTATGCGGAGCATATAGGCCAACAAACCTTCTTGATATTTATGTCATTAGTGGCGGGGCTTATCTTCGCTAACGTTGCGCTGCCACCGAAGAAAAGTCTATAACTTACTAAGCCCGAGCTTCTCGGGCTTTTTTATATCCCCGTTTTAACAAGCCGACTTTGCTTATCTGTAACAAACTGATATAACTCATAAGTGCATGTGGTAAAAATAAAAAGGATTTATTCTGTGATGAGATTGGCTTGGCTGTTATGTAGCTTTTTCGCATTTAGTGTGTTTGCAGAGTCCCAGTGTGTTAACTGTCATCAAAGCCAAGTTGCAGACTGGCAAACCTCCCATCATTTTCATGCTATGGAAAAAGCCACTCCCGCTTCAGTGCTTGGCAATTTCAACGAACAAACCCTCGACTATCAAGGCCAGCAAGCGCGCTTTTTTCAAAAAGACCAACAACTTTTTATAAGCATGCCAAACCTTGATGGCAAGTTGACTGACTACCCTGTTTTATACACATTTGGCTATGAGCCATTGCAGCAATACATGTTTGAAATGGGCAAAGGCCACATACAACTGTTTCCATTTGCGTGGGACTCACGCACTAAAACAGACGGCGGTCAGCGCTGGTTTGTACTGCATCCTGAGCAGAAACAACACGACCTTTTTCATTGGTCGCAAAAAGGCCAAAACTGGAATCATATGTGTGCCGATTGCCACTCAACTGATTTCAAAAAGCAATTTGACCTTAAAACGAATAGCTTTGACTCAACTTATTCAAGCATTAACGTGAGCTGTAAAGCGTGTCATGGCGACACACAAGCGCATTTAAAATGGGCTGATGGCGATAGTAGTATTGCTGATAAGGGCTTTACGCATAATATTAAAAAGCAAACCCCGCTGTTTACCCAAGAAATCGATGGCAGTATGCAAAGCGTGCAGCCTCTGGTAAAAAGCGAGCAAGTGCAAGTGTGTGCAACATGCCATGCTCGCCGCTCACAGCTTGATGACCGCAAAGACCCACATAGCTTTTTACAACACTTTCAAGGCTCATTACTCACTCCAGAGCTTTATCACGTTGATGGTCAAGTGTGGGATGAAGACTATGTATGGGGTTCATTTTTACAAAGTAAAATGTTCAATGCGGGGGTTACCTGTAGTAACTGTCATAACCCTCATTCGGGTAAATTAAAGCTACCGGGTAATCAAACCTGTACGCAATGTCATAGCCAAGAGGTGTTCGACACGCCGAAACATCACGGTCATAAAGTGGCAAGTGAAGGTAGCCAATGTGTTGATTGTCATATGCCTGCCACCACCTATATGCAAGTTGATGCAAGGCGCGACCACAGCTTTCGGGTACCACGCCCAGACTTAACATTAAAAACCAATGCCCCAAATGCTTGTAATAGCTGCCATGAAGATAAGACGCCGCAGTGGGCGGTTGCTAAAATAAAAGGCTGGCATCCACATTCAAAGCACCTTGGCACTGCGCATTTTTCTGAGGCGTTTTATGCCGCGGATAACCGTTTGCCTAATGCATCAACCATGCTGACCAAAATCGTGCAAGATAAAGGCTTTCCTGAGATCATCCGTGCATCAGCATTAAGCCGCTTAGCCGCAAGCCCAGATAACAATGCTGTCGTCGCGATTGCTCGTTCAGTAAAAGACAGCGAACCATTAAAACGCCAAGCAACCATTGAGGCGGCGATGCCGTTTGATATCAACCAGCGCTGGCGCCTATTGAACCCGCTTTTAGATGATGAAAATTTGCCTATCAGAGCCGAAGCTGCACGAGCACTTGCAGGTATGTTAACTCAACCATTTCCAGCGGGGCTCAATGAGCAAGACAGCAAACGTTTAAATGCAGCCCTTGATGAATACAAAGGCATTCAAGAGTACCAAGCAGAGCGTGGCTATTCACACACCAATTTAGGCAATTTGGCGCTCACATTACAAAAGCCTGAGCAAGCCAAAGCACATTACCTGCAAGCAATCAGTGTTGAGCCTATTTTTGCTCCCGCTTATGTCAATTTAGCAGATTTATACCGTAATCAAGGCGATGAAAAAGCAGCGCAAGCCATCTTAAAACAAGGCTTAGACGTTAACCTAGAAAGCGCCGACATACATTATGCCCTGGCAATGAGCCTTATTCGCGCAAAACAAAAAAACACCGCTCTTAACCATTTACAAAAAGCAGCGCAGTTTGCACAAGAAAATGCAAACTATCAGTTTACCTACGCCCTGCTGTTACAAGATTTAGGCAACATGCCAGCGGCCATCTCAGCCCTTGAGCGCGCATTTAATTTAACACCGAATAACCCAGATATCAGCTACAGTTTGGCACAGTGGTATGTGGCAGAAGAGAACTACAGCCAAGCGCTGTTTTATGCCAGAAACCTAGCCCGCTTGGTACCGGGCAACCAGCAAGTTGAGCAGTTTGTGAAACAGCTCGAAATGATGAATAGCATTAATCATTAAAAAAGGGCCTAATCGGCCCTTTTCAACTTATGGTTAATAATTAATGCCCATAGTTTAGTGATTTTGCTTTTTCGATTGCTTCATTCACGTTAAGTGACGCCGCTTCTTGACGTGGAGGGAATTCAACAAAGGTTTGAACATGTTCATTTAACTTAGCAATAATCGGCTGCATCAACCAACTCTTACGCATGATTTGATGAAAACCAGTTACCCCATCATAGTGTTCTAATGGATCTTTACGTAAATTAAATAATTTAGGCATACTGTGAGTTACCATATCTTCGTAATATAAGCCATTTGGTTTGGTTGCGAAGTGCATTTTCCATGGACCAAAACGTACCGCCGTAAGTTGTGACTCATAGTAATAAAAGAAATAGTTACGTGCAGATTTATCAGCTTTACCAGTCCAATAAGCTAGGTTGTTTTCACCATCAATATACACTTTGTCTGACTTTTTAAGCTTTTCACGTAAGTTCTTTTCACCTAATGCAGCCGCAACTGTAGGGAAAACATCTTCATGTGATGAAATGCCATTGAGCTTTAAGCCTTTTGGTATTTCATCAGGCCAGCGTACCAAGAAAGGCACGCGCACGCCCCCTTCCCAGGTTGTCATTTTTTCACCACGGAACTCAGTGGTTCCTGCATCAGGCCAGCTTGATTGCTCAGGACCATTATCGCTGGTGTAAATAACAATGGTGTTATCGGCAATTTTTAGCTCATCAAGTTTATCTAGTAGCTTGCCAACATGACCATCATGCTCCATCAAGCCACTACCAAAAATATCTTCTTCAGAACTAATGCCTGTCGCTAAATTTCGGCTTTCAGGTTTTAGGTGTGTGTAAACATGCATACGACTTGTGGCATGCCAAATAAAGAATGGTTTTTTCGCTTTAACTGCGCGTTCCATAAAGTTAAGTGAGCGCTCTAACACTTCTTCATCAAACGTTTCCATTCGTTTGCGAGTAAGTGGGCCAGTATCAGTGATTTTGCCATTGGCGTAAGATTCAATCACACCACGCGGGCCAAACTTTTTAACAAACTTAGGATCTTTAGGGTAATCAGCCTGCTCGGGTTCTTCAGACACATTTAAGTGGTACAAATTTCCGTAAAATTCATCAAAGCCATGCTTTGTTGGTAAGTGCTCATCTAAATCACCTAAATGATTTTTACCATATTGAGCCGTCATATAACCGCGAGCTTTTAAAAATTCGGCTAAGGTAGGATCGGCTTCTTTTATACCAAGAGGGTTACCAGGTTGACCTACCGTGGTTAAGCCTGTCCGCACAGGCAACTGCCCCATTAAAAATGCTGCACGGCCCGCAGTACAGCTAGGTTGTGCATAATGATCAGTAAACAATGCACCTTCGTTAGCAATGCGATCAATATTAGGGGTTGGGTAGGTCATACCGTGCGAATATGCACTGAGTGAGATTGGCGCAACGTCATCAACCATTATGGCCAATACGTTTGGCTTATCAGCTGCAAGGCTTACCGTTGAAACCAAACCGCAAATAGCTGCCGCTATTAGTTTTTTCATAAATCATCCTTTATTAGTTAAAGCAATACCTTTCACTCACAATGAGCTTTCATCAGTATAGATGAAAAAACGGTCGATTCTAGCACTTACCTTTATATACATTGGCCTCTATCAATAAAACCACCTATTTTCTATAAACCGCTTTTGAAATTAATAATTAATACCTAACAACAAATACTTAGTGAACTTTTTAGCTATACTAAAAAACTAATACCCCATAAATTTTAACTACTGGATCCCCATATTTTCGCCCTCAATTAGGATTGAACAAGAACAAAAAATAGACTATAACTAACTAATGAAAAAGCCTTTTTATCTCTGTGTAAGGACAACACATGACTTCATATCACCTCATCACACTAATTAGTATTGGGGTTTCATTTTCCAGTTATGCGGATAATCAAAAAGAAGTACAAGACATGTCAGATCCTCTGGCTGTTTATACTCAAATAGGCTTTGGTACCACTAACAAAGGGCTAAACTTAAAAGTAGGCCAAGCATACGACACAGGTATCGCAACAACTGCCGGAATGAATGTTATTGAAGTAAAAGGCATATATGGCGATGCACTAGGCTGGGAAAGCGACAGCAAAACAACAGATTCTATCGACTCGTTTCGCTTTCGAAACTTCTCTGTTGATTTGAGCTCTATGAGTGCAACGCAAATTGATGCTAACTATAACCTTAATGCCAATCTTGTTGCTGACGAAAGTATGGATGTTTCGTACAGCTTTATTAAAGCTTTAAAACCTATGGGACGTTTCACGTTCTATCCGTTAGCTGGTGTGGGTGCATCGCTTGGTGAAAATACCCTAGAAGATGACGGCAGTCGTGACAGTGGTTATTCCATTATGGGTGCTTATGGTTTAGTGGGTATGTACGCTAAAGTGACAATTAACGATAAAATATGGCTTAACTACAATCCATTTTGGCTAACCACTATCGGCGGTAGTGATAACTACAAAGACCATTACTATGGGTTAAACCAAAGCCATATTTTAACTCATGAATTCGCCGCAAGTTACCAAATAAACCCGCGAATGAATCTCCGCTATTTTGCAAATTGGAATGAAAACGTTGACTTTGTGGATGGCGACCACCGTCTCGAGTTTAATTATCAACTATAAATTAAGATTTGAAGAAAAATAAACTACAGGGTAAGGGATTAAGTGAAAAAAGTAGTACTAATAAATATGTTGGCGGTGAGTTTACTAAGCAGTGAAAGCTTTGCATCAAGTTACGATGAATATGCAATAAAACCTGCCGAGCAACAATTAAGCAATCAACAACAAAAAGTTGATGAACCTATTTCATTTTTGCCCATCCCGACGTTTATTACAGAGCCAGCTGTAGGGCCTGGCCTTGGTGTTGTAGGCCTTTTTTTTCATGACAACGAGAAGAAGGCTAAAAAGAAGAAAAAAGAGGGCTCTACCCTACCACAAAGCATTAGTTTAGTTGGCCTTATGGGCACTAAAAATGGCACCAAAGGCGGCGCTGTTGGCCACATTACGTTTTGGGATGAAGACCGAATTCGCTATCAAGGGATTGTTGGCTGGGCGAGTATCAATCTTGATTTTTATACCTTCGATGAAATAAAGCTTCTCACGCCATTATCGTTAAATATTGAAGGTCCTGCTGTGTTCCAAAATCTTAAGTTACGCTATGACGATAGTAACTTCTTTTACGGTTTTAAACAGATTTATCGCCAAGTTGATATTAGCTTAGCCGATAACCCTATCGAAGATTTTTTACTTGAAAACGACATTATCAAGGAGCACCTTTCACTTGATGTAAATACGTCAGGTATCGGTCCGCTACTGGAATACGATAGCCGAGATAACCCGCTTAACCCTGAACGTGGCTTTAATTACAAGGCCGAATATTTATATTTTGATGAGGCTATTGGCAGTAAGGTTGATTACACCAGTCTAAAGCTAACCGCCTTAAACTATTGGCGTTACACCGATAAGTTTAATTTTGCTTTACGCATGCAGTATGACTCGGTTAATAATCGAGGTGAGAAACGCTTACCGGTTTACATTCCGCCAAGTATTAGCTTGCGTGGGGTGTCAGCAACGCGTTATCAAGGCCTAGATGTATTTGTTACTGAAGCTGAAGCAAGCTATAAAGTCACACATAAAATAAAACTCAATGTGTTTACTGGTATGGGCTGGGCAGCCGATAGCTTTTCTGACTTATCAAAGGCTGAAACCATTGATACTGTGGGTGCAGGGTTTCGCTATTTGATTGATGAACATTACGGTATCAGCATTGGTTTAGATGTAGCCCATGGTCCTGAACAAAATGCTATATACATTCAAGCAGGTTCTACCTGGTAGCAAAACCAGTGCTTTTTCACTAGTTTTCAAGAAAATCCAAACCAAAAGATTGAATTCGTTGATTTCACTGCTATTATCAAAAGCTCAATAAATATTCAGGGATTGAACGGATGCATAAAAAAGTATCAACAAACCATTATCCATTCAAAAACTTTAAACCTCACGGCCTTGTTGAGTTTTATCAACGTGAAAATACACTTTTAACAACCGCAACAGGTCCTTTCAATGAAGAGATTATTGACGCGCACTCTTTTATGCAAAAGGATTACATCAATAAGCTCAACGCTGATTACGGCCAGTGGTTTGAATTAGTTGAATTTAAAAATTCGTGTATGGCAACCCCTGATGCACTTGAAAAGTTAATGGTGTATTTTGTTGAACTCAAGCGTAAGGGCATTGCACCGGCCAAAACAGCCTTAGTCATAAAAGATGGGCTTGAAGGCGGTAGCTTGCTGAGTGATACCTACTGCAATTTGTATAAACGCGCAGGCTTGATAATGAATGTATTTAAGTCAAAAACAGCGGCCCTTAACTGGTTAGCAGAAGAGCCCGTTGCTGAATTAGCCTGTTAACACACAATTTATTTTAAAAAGTGTTGCTCTTCTTCGCGTAAGGTTAACACTTCAACTCCCTCAGCTGTTACTGCTAAAGTGTGCTCCCATTGCGCAGAAAGCTTTTTATCTCTTGTAACCACAGTCCAGCCATCGGGCTTGGTTTTTACTTTAGCAGCCCCTTGATTGATCATTGGCTCAATTGTAAAGGTCATCCCCTCTTTTAATACCAGCCCGGTATTTTTCTTGCCATAATGCAATACTTGTGGCTCTTCGTGCATTTGCTGGCCGATGCCATGACCACAGTACTCTTTAACCACACTATAACCATGTTGATGAGCAAAATTTGCAATCGCATTACCTATGTCTCCGAGCCTCACACCCGGCTTAACCATTTTAATTGCGTGCCAAAGAGCTTGCTGAGTGGTGTCTACCAAACGCTTTGCTAAAGGCGATATATCTCCAATTAAGTACATTTTGCTCGAGTCAGCTAAATAGCCATTTTTCTCAAGAGTGATATCAATATTCACAATATCGCCTGCTTTTAAAATACCCTTCTCGCTTGGAAAACCATGACATACCACCTCGTTCACAGAGGCATTTAGTACATAAGGGTAGCCGTACTGCCCTTTACTTGATGGCCTTGCTTGTAACTGTTCAACGATGTAGCGCTCAACGAGATCGTTTATTTCCATTGTAGTCACTCCCTCTTTTACAAAAGGGTCGAGATAAGCAAATACATCAGCAAGTAATCGACCAGACTCTCGCATCAAAGCAATTTCGTCTGCATTTTTAATTACAACTTTACTCATCACTCATATCCTTAGCCTTCACATCAGCTTGACGAAGTTGCTCTTTGATAATATCGCTGTAAGTCATGGTGGGGTTAAGCTCTGCAAGCATCCCTATTTTAATCCAATACTCAGATTGTGAGTTGATTGAGCGCACCATCGCTGTGCTTGCTTTACGGATTTCTTCGTGTAGCTCATCGCTTATTTTAACAATACCCATCATGTGACCTATATATGAAACGTATATAGATCGTATTCATATAATATAAAAAAGCAAGAAGAACTTGTTTAATTACAACTCAACAATCATTTTAACAAGCGCTTGCGTTGTCCATTCAAGCTCATTGAATTGAATATCAGGTTGATAATAAAAGCCTTTTTCTCGGGGTCTGTTCACATAGACCTTTATCGGCAGAATGACTTTAGCAAAACCTGAAGGTAGGGTTTCGAGCCTCACTTCCATATAGGTAGAATCGGTACTACTTGGTGCGCCAACTAACTGTGTGTTTGCAAATAATTTAAAACTATCAAGTGCGTCTAAACAGGCGCTGGCACATTGCCCTGGCACAATCACATAAACCGGTGTAGTAAACTTGCTGGCGTTTTTTGGCAATGCTGGCTGCTCTGCTGCAGGTATCTCAACATAAAAGTGTTCACCTTTTTCATAAGCCGACTGCATACTTTCGTGAGTCGTCTTTAACCATTGATACCACGGGCTAGCTTTATCATAGCTTGCGACTACATCGCCAAAATAGTCAGTATTGCCTTTAGAAGCACGCCACCACACTTGGGTATTTTTGTGTAACTCATAGCGGCCATATTTAAATTGTTCGCTACCCCAAAGTGCTGAGGCTATTTGCTCACTCCACATCGATGAGCCACCTTGATTATGGCGAAGATCAAGCACCACAGCTTTAGCTTGCATTAACTTATCATGTTGCTGTTCAATGGCGCTCAGCATCGTTTGGTAATCTGCTTGCTGCTGCTCATTGGGTGCATACGTTGGCATACTGATCCACGCAATATCCTTTAAAGGCCAATTAAGCTCAATTGGTAACTTGTCGCCGTTGTAAGCATGTTTAAGTTTACCACTGACATCATCAGGCCTAATACGCCAATTTAACTTTAAGCTGTAAACAGAGCCGTCGGCTTTTTCAAATGTGCAGCTTTCAAGTGGCGATAAAAACGGGTTTCCGTCATCAATAGTTAGTCGCCAGCCATGATTCCACCAACTACCAGGTTGCTCAACTTCGCCGTAATAGCGAAAAACACGTTCAACGAGCAAAGTATTAATTGCTGTATTATCACAGCTTACGAGCTTATCGCCCTTGGCAACTGTATCTAATTCGCTGTAATACACTTTTAACGCATCACCGCACCATACAGTTGAAAAGCCCGGCCAACTTCTTTGGGGTTTTAATTCACTTGGTAAGGTATCAATCGCTCCCGCATGACCATCTTGTAGTACAGTTCTAAAACGTGCAATAGCCGCAGCAAAACCTTGTGAACTATGCGCTTTTACAGCCAGCTTTAAGCCTTCTTGCTTTGCTTTTTCAAGCTGTTTAGCAAAGCCTGGATTTCGTACATCATGCATCCCTGGGTGATTGATAACCGATAATTGATAAGCCGCTTCAACATCTTTTATAGCAAGTTCAGACCAATTAATTTCAGAGTGAGTGACTGTACGCCCCTCATCGGCGCGACATAGATTAACACCAAAAGGGCTAAAGTTTAGAGCTGTAAAGATGAGTGATAAGTAAAGCGTCAAGCGTTTCATAAAAATCCATTTTAAATAATTATTATGTTTAAAAAAAACCCTATTTAATCACTAAGGCATTGTTGTGGCAATAAAAAGTACTTCACATGCTAATAGATTAAAAAAATTCATCTATCAGGTTTATTTTAATCGTTTGTCGAATTAGAAGGATTACTCTAAAGTTAACTCATCAGCGCTTTTAAGCTAAACAGCTTCACACCATTGAGCGTGTTTGCGCTAACCGAATTGTTGTCACAAAAAGTCTAGCTTGTGTGTTCTCTGGGCTTTTTTATATACCGAGTCACTGCATACGTGGTGACTCAACCAAATTGTTG